>JAUWEG010000003.1 GCA_030608385.1 Candidatus Heimdallarchaeota archaeon | reverse complement strand
ATTAGCTGGATTAGTTATAACTCAACTTGTATCTCCAGGAGCGCCTGTAATATGGGGAGGTTCTCCCGCAGTTTTCGATATGAGGAAAGCCACTACGCCTATGGGTTCTATTGATACGATGATTCTTGATCTAGGGTACGTAGAAATTGGCAAATATCTCAATCTACCAACTCATGCATATTTAGGAATGTCAGATACAAAAATACTAGATATGCAATCTGGATTTGAATCTGGAATGGGGGCTCTTTTAGCAGGGATTAAAGGGGTAAATATGATATCTGGGGCAGGAATGATTGATTTTGAAACCACACAAAGCATTCAGAAAGTAGTCATTGATAATCAGATGTGTGGAATGATCCACAGATTCAATAAAGGAATTGTTCAAAGAGATGAACCTATAGCAAAAAATCTGCTAATTGATTTAGAAGAAAAGACTCATTTGCTTTCTCACGATCATACACTGAAGTGGTTTAGAGAAGAACAATTTATACCGAATAAAATAATCGATCGTTCAACTAATGAAGAATGGATAAACAAGGGTAGAAGATCTGTTACTCAAAGAGCAACTGAAGAAGTAGATAAGCTCTTGAAGAAATATTCAGGTAGCTCTTTAGATAAAGAGAATATTTCTAGTCTGATAAACATAATGAGTTACAAGGATATAGATTTTAGAAAGTTACTAGGGATTTAATGCCGACATTAAAATTGTATTGTTTCCAGTAAATGTTTTATATGACATTCTACCTAATAACTTCTTGTGATTAGATGAATAAAAGAATAAAAAGAAACAATAAACTAGGAATTTTTTCTCTTATTATACTACTAACGACTACTTTCTCAATGGTAGGTGTTAGTTCGACTCAACAGGTTCCACAGGAGAATTTCAGGCGTTTAAACTATACAACAAGTGTTCCTTTGTATATCGATAACGATTCTGACCTAGTAGGAAACAGTTCAAGTGGTTCTGGTACTGCAATTGACCCTTATGTAATTGAAAATTTAGAAATCATTACAACTGATACTTATGGAATTTATATTAGAGACACTACTGTGAACTTTGCCATACGTAACTGCTTCATAGAAGCAAATATTTATGGTATTTACATATATCTTGCAGCAGAACGCTCTGTTGAAATCGACAACAATATTCTCGATGATAGTCCTTTTGGTATTCGAATCATTGGTAGTGATTACGCTAATATTACGAACAACTATTGTGATGGTAGCACTTCATATGGGATCAATGTGGATACCGCTGCCCATGCTCTAGTTAAGAATAATACTTGCATCAATGGTGCTACAGGTATATATGGTACTCTCGCGGATTACTGTAATTATATAGATAATAAATTACACCAAAATACCGAGTATGGATTAAGGATAGTCGATAGTGATTACTGTAATGCAACAGAAAATATCTGTTATAATAACAACTATGCTGGGATTTATGTTGGAAGCTCAACTCTCACCTCTATCTGGGATAACGAATGCTACGATAATTCCTATCATGGGATTGCAACATTTTCAGATACAAATACTGATATTACATTTAATATTCTACATGATAATACTTTCAATGGGATTTTCATTCAATTTTCAGTTGATGGTAATATTGCTAACAATACTGTCTATTCAAATGACGGAGCAGGTATTCTTATAGCTCAATCTACAGGAACTTTAATCGCAGATAATACACTTACTAATGATGGTTTTCGTTTTAACTTGTCCTCATTAGTAGATTATGGAACTCTAAGTGTTTCAAACAATATGGTTAATGGAAAACAACTAGGATTCTATTATGATACAGATGACACAATTTTTTCGAGTAATATCTTTGGTCAATTAGTTTTAGCAGCTTGTGACAACTCTGTTGTTAAAGATCTGACAATTAGCCAAACAGATTATGCTGTAGCCCTTATTGGATGTGATTCTACTGTTGTAGATAATTGTGATTTTAATAACAATGTCGGTGGAAGCGTGTTGCTTGAAGGAACGATGAATTGCACAGTTAGCAACACTTTATGTAATCATAATCCTACCAAACCTGGAATCTTTGTAGGTGGAGGAATTGATACAGTGATACAGAATTGTACCTCCAGCAATAATATGTATGGATTGCAGATGGTTTCCAGTACTAATTCTACAATCCTTAATAGTACTTTCAATCAAAATACAATCACAAATGCTTACATAGCTGAAGGTGCAGCAGGAAACATTAAATACAATGCTTTCACAAATGCGGGTTCTGTAGGATTAATGTTTTTAAATTTTGATTATGTAAACATTTCTCACAATCTCTTTGAAAGTAATACAGGCTATGCTTTACATTTAGATGCTTCATCTACAGGTAGTTGGATACACCACAATGCATTCATCTCTAACAATCTAGGGGGAACTTCACAAGCTTTTGATGATACAAATAGTTTGAATATGTGGGATGATCCTTGGAATATGGAAGGCAATTATTGGAACGACCATGTGAGTGGAAATTATACTTTAGATGGTGCATGGGGAGTTAATGATACCTATCCATTAAGTAGTATTCCGCCTGGAGTTCCAGAACTCGGTAATTTGACTTATATTATTTTTATAGTTCCAGTAATATTCGTAAATGCCTTGATTATTCGAAGAAGAAAGAAATAATTCTTCTTCCTACTCTCTTTTTTTAATTATTGTATAATCACAATTTAGATAAGTAGGCTTGTTTTTTTACTTTTGGAGAGCTTCTAATGGATGCGGACTACGTAGAGAACAACATGAATCCTTACTTTAAAACTATGCAAAGAAAATATACTGGTCCAGTATTTGATGCTCATACTCATCTAGGTAATGTAGCAGACGTAAAAACAATGGTCAAATACGAAGAAGAATTCAACGTCAAGAAAATCTTTGGAATTGTTAGGGACACAAAAAGTAGGGATGAAATAGAAAGAGAATTTCCAGACCTCTTTGTTTATTCAATCTTCCTTTCCATAAGAGAAGCCTTACAAGATAACCTCAAGGGCTCTCTTGACCATCTTGACAAAGCTTATGAAGATGGCTTCAAACTTGGAAAACTCTGGTTTTCTCCAAGATGGGTTAATTATTTCAAATCAGAAGATTTGAAAATAGAGTTTCGAACTAAAGATGTTCACTTGAATGACCCCAAATTAGAACCTCTTTTCACCAAGTTAGAAGATCTTCGATTTACCTTACTTCTTCATGTTAGTGATCCAGATTTACTCTATGAGAAAAACTATCAGCCTGCAAGCAAATATGGCGTTAAGAAAGACCACATTAATGCATTAAAAAATATACTAGAGAAGTATCCTAAGCTAAGAATTGTCGGAGCACATTTAGCTTCGCAACCTGAAAATCTACCACTACTAGACTCATGGCTAGATAAATTTCCAAATCTCTTTGTAGATACTGGATCAGCAAAATGGATGGTTAGAGAATTTGCACATAAACGAGATGAAGTTATAAAATTCTTCAAAAAACATAAGGATAGAATCATGTTTGGAACTGATTTTGTAGCAGGAAGAACAGATAGAGAACCAATTCCAGGATATTATATTAACCGTTTCCTTAGTTTCCAAGCTTTGTTTGAAACCGATGTAGAGGGATTGCCCTTTCCGATTCCTGATCCTGAGAATAACAATGAAACAAAGATTTTTGGTTTGGATTTTTCACAAGAAATACTCAAAAAAATCTACTGGGAAAATGCTAACAAAATATATCTCTAAGTAGAATTATAGAAGCTCAGCTGCATGTTCAACATATTCAAGAGATTGATGTCTGAAATACATATCATAAAGTTGCCAATATTTACCCTTCTTATCCATTAACTGATGATGGCTACCCTCTTCAACGATTTGAGCATCATCAATGACTATAATTCTATCTGCATTCTCTACAGTTGTTAAACGATGAGCAATAATAATTGCTGTTCTATCTTTGAGTAAAACCTTCAGAGCTTCTTGAATAAGAGATTCAGTATAAGCATCAATTGCAGCTGTAGCTTCATCTAAAATAAGAATTCTAGGGTCTGATAGCAATGCTCGAGCAAAAGCAACAAGTTGTTTTTGTCCAGCGGATAATTTTGTCCCTTTTTCTCCTACTTCTGTATCTAATCCTTGAGGTAAACTCTGAATAAATTCCCAAGCATGAACACTCTTTGCTGCTTTTTCTATTTCTTCTCTTGTTGCATCTAGCTTTCCATAACGGATATTTTCTTCTATCGAACCGCTGAAAAGGATATTGTCTTGCAGAACTATTCCTATTTGATTTCTGTAGTCTTGCATGACGTATTTTCGAATGTCTGTACCATCTACTATAATCGATCCATCTACAACATCATAAAAACGAGCAATTAAGGAAACTAAAGTACTTTTTCCAGCACCAGTTCTTCCAGCTATAGCAACAGTCTCTGCTGGTGGAATTGATAGAGTAAAATCTTTGTATAACGGTTCTTTTTCATTATAGTAGAAGGTTATATTGTTGAAATCAATTTTCCCAGTAAGTTTTGGAACAGGTAAAGGATTAGGATCTTCGATAACTTTTGGTTTACTATCCATCAAGCTAAAAATCCTTTCTACTGCAGCCAAACCCGCTTCAAATTGGTTGAAGAATCGAGTAATTTCCAACAAAGGCATGAAGAATCTGTTCAACATTAAAATGAAGAAATAAAGAGTAGCAACAGTTAGATCACCTATTTGGAAAGTTATTTTTCCTCCAAAGTAAAGTACCAAGAAGGTTCCAACACCAAATAATGTTTCAATTATTGGGAAGAAAATACTCATACCCCATGCTCTGACATATGCTGCACGATAATTCCTCATATTAATTCCTTTGAATCTTTCAAAAGCTTCTTTTTCTTGATTGAAGCTTTTTGTTACTTCAATACCAGATATTGATTCTGCAACATTTGCATTAAGAATAGCAATAGTTTTTCTCCAATTCTTTGATGTTTTTCTTGAGAAAAGTCTGATTCCAATTCCTAGACCAAAAAGGAGTGGTACAATTGCTAATGTAATTCCTGCAAGTCTAACATCAGTGACAAACAATATGATAATAACAACTAACATTACTAGGATGTTAATTAGAAATGAGGTAGTTATTTGAACCATTTGGGAAATTGTATCAGAATCACTTGTAACACGACTTACAAGTTTTCCACTTTTGTTTTCATCATAGAAGTTCATATCATTACTAAGTAGTGTTTCAAAACTATCTTTTCTTACTCTCCTTAGCATTTCTCCTGTTAAGCTTGAACTTTTGTAAAGTGCTCTATATTGAGCAAACCAAAACAAACCATATAGAACTATTACTGCAGCTGTTTCTAAATAAAAAACAACATTGAAATCGCCATCTTGTACTCCTTCAATTATAAATCTTATGAAAAATGGAATTCCTATAGTTGCACCTGTTTGAAGAATCATCCATGCTAGAACTGTTATGAAAGTTTTCATGTCATGCTTAGCAATGTAACCAAATAATCGCTTAAACAGATAGATGTCGCCATATTTTCTATCGTATTTGTCATCTGGTAATTCTTGTATAAATCCCATCGCTTCATTCACCCTCATATAGTTCAGTTTTCATTTGCTCGGGCATCATTTTTCGTATTTCAGAGAATCTGGCAAAAACTCTCCAGTAATCTACAGATTCCTTCAACAATTGATCATGAGAACCTATTGCTTTCACTTCTCCCTGCTTCAAAACAACAATAATGTCTGAATGTCTTATTGTTGATAATCTATGAGTGATAACAAAACTAGTTCGATCCTTTAACACTCTATTAATAGCAGTATTGATTTTGTCTTCAGTTTCGGAATCTACTGCAGAACTAGCATCGTCAAAAACAAGTATCTTTGGATTAGCAAGCAACATTCGAGCAATTGCTACTCGTTGTTTTTGCCCTCCACTAAGTGTCGTACCTCTTTCACCTACAATAGTGTCGTAACCTTGATCGAATTTCTCAATAAATTCTTCAGCTTGAGCCATTCTAGCAGCTTGAAAGATTTCATCATCAGTTGCATCAGGTTTTCCATATGAAATATTTTCTTTAATTGTGGCTGAAAATAATACGATATCTTGTTCAATTACACCAATGTTTTGTCTTATAGTATCAAAAGACAACTGCTTAACATTTATGCCATCGATTTCTACACTGCCAGATTCTACATCATACAATCTTGTTAGAAGTTTCATTAACGTAGTTTTACCACACCCTGCTGGTCCTACTATCGCAACTCTACTGCCTGAAGGAACTGAAAAAGATACATTCTTCAAAACTTTTGTTTCACCTTCATAAGCGAAAGCTATATCTCTAAATTCTATATTCCCATTTAGTGATTCTAGCATAATAGGTTGCTCAGGTGCGGGGATAATCGCTTCTTTAGTTAGAATGTCGACAATTCTATCAGCTCCAGCAAATCCCATTTGAACAAGAACTAACATCCACGACATCACCCAAATTGGAAAGAAGAGATTTCCTGCTAAAAGAGAATAAGTTATCAATTCGCCGATACCAAATCCCGATACAGATCCCCCTCCAGCTAATAAAATTTCTTGATTCCATAAAACTGAAGTAACAGGATTTCCTATACCCCAATTTATTAGTAAACTCCCCCATAGAATTGAGAGCCCAACGCCCATACCCACAAATAATACGGGATAATATTTGGATCTTAATTTTCCTCTTGTAATAATTTCTTCTGATAGTTTATCATTTTTTTCTCTGAATGAAACTCTTTCGAATGGTTCTCGAGCAAATGTTTTGATAACACTAATTCCTAGTAATTTCTCCTGCAAATAAGCAGAAAGACTGGAGTAGGATGCTTGTATCTGCATTGATATTGGACCTACTGATTTGTAAAATCTTCTAGCGAAAAAGAAAATTGGGAAAGCAATGATTACCGGTATAATAATGAGGACTGGAAGACCATTCCAATAGGGAGTTATGAGGAACATTGTTCCTATCGTAAATAAAACCCCAAAAACTGCAGCATATGCTAAATGGATTACTGGATTGACAAAGAAATTTACCATTCTAGTATCAAAGGTAGCCCTGGCCATAACGTCACCTGCTTTAACTTCATCATGGAAGGTCATTGATTTAGATAGCATGGAAGCATAATATTCATCTCTAATATCTCTTTCAACCCTTTGAGATGTCACTTCGATAATTAAACCAGAAGCAAAGCTAGCAATACCACTTATTATTGTTAATATTAGAATTATAAACGCGAAAAATGTGATTCGATCCCAAATTCCAAAAGAATCCAAAATTTCTGTAATTAATTTTCCAAGTATAACTGGAGAAATAGCGGCTATTGCTGCGCTTATTGTGGCAAAAAGAAAAAATAAGGCAATCATACCTTTATGGGCTAGAACATGACTGATTACCCACTTGAAATGGCTTTTTTTACTATATTTAACCATAACTGGATCAAAAAACTCTCCAGTAAGAAGGTCTGAATTATTTTCAATCATTCTTTCCCCACTCTGTTTCAGATATTATTTTTGGCTATATAAAGTGCCATATTTAACAATAAGGATTGGAGACATCATACCATTAAACTCAATTATAAGCCCAATCTGATTTCAATAATTCCTCCAATCATTTCTAGAGAAACTACACCAGGTCCAACCAATTTTAATGGGGCGTCACTTCCGCTTAGAAAGACCGCATTTTTCTCAGCAGCTAATATAATACTATCATTTCTTGCAATATCTACTGCATTCAGATTAACAGTTTCACCTAAAGAATTTTTGAGAATAATATTATAACCAGATGCTGCAAGTGAGTCATTAAAGGAATCAGTAGCACCTCCATCAATTATTGCAATTATTCTCCATAAAGCTAAGCCTTCGTATGTGTTAAATCTATCTCCTTCTTGTACTTGGTAAAACAATCTATTTTCTCCTTCATTGAAATGCATAAACGCTTCAAAGGTAGGCTTATCTATACTATCGTTAGTTATTCCATACAAATAAACAATCCATGAACTTAGAGTTATGACATTAAGTTCTACTACATCTTTTACCCATGGTGAACCATCAGATAGATACATTTCTCCATCCTCAGCTACAGCAGCAACTCTTAGTTTTCCATCACCCGGATCTAAGTTCCCCCCATCCATTTCATATGCTAAAATAATACTAAAATTTCCTACGCCTAAGTAATCCCCAGTAGTACTATCATAAGCAGGAAAATGTCCTTGAAGCATATCATATGTAAAAATGACTTTATAATTATCACTAGATACTATCTCAAGCTCCTCTCCACCAGCTAACCCCCCTACATCGTTTAGAAGAGTTGATATTTCTACACCTTTGTAGAGATTTGGTCCTACTAGTGTGCCAGTGGATTTTCTATAACCAGCATATCCTGTAATATTAACAAAATCCCTGATTTCGGTCATTGTATAATTCTTTGTAGAACTTGATCCTTGGAGAGTCAAGACAACATTTGTATCAGGAATCTGCTCATAAAACGCACCAAAATATATGCCTAAACCAGCTCCTGTAAGAATTAAAACTGAAATTATACCAATAAAAATTGTACTGACTTTGCTACTCATGAGTAAATTTATCTGTATTCGTGATATAAATTTTATTAACTGACAGAACTTTAATTTATAAATTAATAGACAAAGAAATTGAATAGAAACATCATTTTCTTACAATTAAACGCAAAACAATAAAAAGAGAATTTAGAAGGAATATACAAGATGGTCTCCAAGTATGTAAAAATTATAGCAGTTTCTATTGCAGTACTTGGAGTTATAATCCCTGCGTTTTATTTTAGCTTTTATCAGGGACCACAAAAAGACATTGAGATAGATTTATGGTACACATATGAAGGTATTCAGGTCATAGCAAAGGCTATAGAAAAGTATGAGCTAGAGCATCCAGACATCAACATTAATCTTATTGAGCAACCTTCTTCTGGGTGGTTAGACAAGTTCATTAGTGTAGCGCAGACAGGTGATGCTCCTGACATCTTCCTTGGTAAGGGGGCTTGGTTTGGGGAACTTACGGAGCTAGAGTATATCCGTTCTCTAACTAATTTTCTTTCTCCTACAGACGAAGCGAAATATCTCCCTTCAGCAATTAATAGTTTAAGTTACAAGAACGAACTTTGGGGATTGCCTTTATGGTATGATTCAATTTTATTATTTTATAACAAGGATGTTTTTGATCAAAATAGTCAGCCTTACCCTCAAGAAAACTGGACAGACATAGAATTCGTAGAAGCAGCTGTTAATATGACTGATCGCTCTATAAATCAGGAGTATGGACTTGTATGGGGAACATTATCTCCTTATATGTGGCCAGCTTTTCAGTCAGGTTTTGGTCATGGACCATTATATCAGAATAACTCTATCATAGTAAATGACACCGCGTCTAGAAATGCAATGGAATTCATTTACAACTTAAAATATGTGGAGAGGTGTGTAGGTCATGATGACACCAGCCATTCAGCTACTCAAGCATTCATTACAAACAAAGGAGCAATGCTGATTTATGGAGGTTGGTATATCCCATCTTTAAATGAAATAGGAACAAATTATGGAGTTCAGATTCTTCCAATTATATCTTCTACTGATAAAAGAATTTCTCCAATGGTTGAAATTAAAGGATGGGGAATATCAAAGGATACGCTCTATCCGGATATTTGTTATGATATTCTCTTATTCTTAACATCAGATGAAGTTCAAAAAGAGCTGGTTTCAATTGAATACAAGGTTCCTACATTAATTGAAACAATATATTCTCCAACTGTTCAAAACGAGCAATTAATTTTAACTCAAATTAAACAAATTGAAAATAGTCAATATTATCCTATGGATCCCATCTACAATTATTATTCTGATTTTATGAGAGCAGCATTACAGTTCATATTGTTAAATCACGAAAACATTCAAAGTTCTCTTGATGATGCTCAAGCAGGTATAGACGCTAATAGGTGAGCTTAATGAGGAAAATTAAACTAACAAAGAATTTCAAAATCAGCTTACTTACAGCTATAATCTTAATTGGAATTCTTCTTTTCGCCCAATCTCCCGCATCAAACAAAATTAGAGCTCAAAACGATAATGTGTCTATTACTGATATCCAAGATAGGTATGTTCTACTTAATTGGTCAGTTCCAGATAATTCCCTTTTTAATGGATTTAGAATTGATTATAGAAACGAAACAGGCTTCAATCATACATGGTCTTTTATTTTTCTTAATCAAAGTGTAGAAAGAGAAGAAAACTATTTCTCTCCAGTGAATTATACTATATCTGACTCAAATTTTCTTGCACAAAAGAGGATTACTTTTAACTTCACAGTCTACATTGTTAGTAATGAATCAGATGCGATTCATGCAAGAATTACAGGACTTTTACCATCGCAATTATACCAATTCTCAATATATCTCGTTAATGCAACTTTCGTAGATTATGCAGAAATGCAAATCATTCAACAAGTGAGTGAAGAACTTCATTGGGAATCAGAACAAATTGAGACTCTCCAAAGTCAGGAGGATCAATTACACTACTCAAAGTTGGCTACTTCTCTATCACTACTAGTTATTGTCATTTTATTTGTTGCAATCTTCATCTTTTTTGCAAGGAGGGATGTTCCGTTCAATAAAACTGCATATATATTCATCTTCCCAGCTTTATTGGCTCTCGTTTTATTGGAAGTTTATCCAATTTTATATGGCATATTTCTATCTTTTACCTCTTACAACCTTGTAAGAGGAGAACAACCTGTTTTTACCGGATTCAGTAATTATGCTCATATTACTGAAAATCCTCAACTTCCAATAGCTTTCACAACTACTTTAGTTTGGAGTACCTTAATTATTTTTGTAAAAATAGTTCTAGGTTTTATCTTAGCATATATTATTCAATATAAGGTAAAAAGGAAGAAATTATGGTACTTGTTCTTATATCTACCTTGGGCAATCCCATCATACATCAAAATCTTATCTTGGAGAACATTCTTCCACGGTACAGGTAGTATATCCTTTTTTAATGCACTATTTGGAACGAATGTGAATCTTTTGACACAACCTTATGTAGCTTTATTCATAGCATGCTTTGTAGAGGTTTGGGATTCAATTCCCCTGATAACAACATTATTTCTAGCAGGTTTGAGCAGTATTCCCAGAGAATTAAATGATATGGCGGATATTGATCAGATTCGGGAAAGAACTAAAATAAGAAAAATCGTAATCCCTTTAATCAAACCTATTATTCTCCCAGCAATAATATTGGAAATTATCAAAACTTTTGGTAGCTTTAATGTAGCATTTTTACTAACAAACGGATATCCACTTCTATCATACGGGTCAAACGAAGCTGGAATCATAGGCGCCACGGATCTCTTTAGCACGTTTACATTTTATATGTTCTATCAACAAAGAGAGATTGGAATAGCAGCTGCATACTCTACAATCATGAGTCTTCTGACATTGTTTTTTGTTTTGATATGGGTGAAGATGTCAAAGGGTACAAAAAGTTCTTACATACCATCTAGTCAGAAAAAAACTTCAACCAATAAATATGTTTTACCCATTCTTTTCCTATTCCAATCAGCAGGGTATTTAGCTTCAAGTTTAACGGGATTCAGATATTTTGGTATTTATTGGAATGATGCACTAAGTTATGTCCTTGCGGGTTTCTATCTAATATCAGCAATTTTGATACTTTCAAAAAAGAACATTTCAATCAAATGGTTCAAAGTGTTGCTTATTGCAGATATAACCCTTTCATTATCACAATTCTTTTTCTATCAGATGTGGTATGCTTTGAATTGGAATATCTTCATTATTGTTCTAGAGTTTTTTATAGTTTCAAATATAAGAAAAAATGATTCAGAAGAAGTAGAATTCAAACCAAGAGAAAAAATAATAATCTGGTTCAAACAAATAAAAAGAAGTGTTAGGATTTTTCTTCAAAAGCTTGATTCTAGAATAGTTAATTTGAATTCAATTCACGGCATACTGTTAATTCAGTTTACTACTATCTTAACGGCCAATATCCTGCTGAAATTGACTAATTGGCTTCCTTGGACTATTCTAGCACTATTGGGTATTTATTTACTAGCTAGTTTTGTCTCAGACTTCTTTGTGAAACTATCTATACTATTGCAGCCAATACTTTGGACGGGAATAATTATAAGTTGGAATCTAGTAGGTTGGGTTACAACTATCAGTTTATTATCATTCACGTTTATTCTAAATTATCTTAGAATTCACACACAGTTTAATTTCAAACAGAACAAGCTCCTATCAAAAACGTATGAAATTGCAACCAAACCAAAAAACAGCATTTTCTTCCTATTCCTAGTTACAGCTGTGGCACTTATTCCATTTTGGAACATAATATGGATAGCTTTCTCGAGGGGCAATAGTTCTGTACCAACCTCGTTTTTCCCGGAGAATCCTACTTTAGATAATTTTAGAAGATTATTTACTCAAGAAAGTATTCACTTGAACTTTGCTAATTCGCTACTCATTGCATTAGGATCAGCAAGTATTTGCGTCATTTTAACAGCTTTAGCAGCTTATGGATTTTCAAGATACACAATTAAAGCTAAGAAGGAGATGATGGTTGGTGTTTTTGCTTTAAAAATGTTCACAGGCATCCTTACACTAATACCATTTTATCTTATCATGTTTAATTTAGGATTAATAGACACATACATTGGTGCAATTTTAGCCTTTAGCACGCACACCATACCACTAGCATTATGGATAATAAAAGGGTATATTGATTCAATTCCGAAGGAATTAGATGAATCTGCTATGGTTATGGGAAATTCGCGATTTAGAGTACTTCGAAAAATCATTTTACCACTATCAGGACCAGCGATAGCTATTACATTCTTGTTAAATTTCTTGAGTACATGGAATGGTTTTCTGATGGCATTTGTATTATTACAGTCACCAGGAAAATACACTCTCCCCATCAAACTATACACTTTTCTGGGGTCTATTGAATCTAGTTCTCCTGAATGGGGATTATTTGCGGCTGCATCAATATTAGTAACAATTCCTTTGCTTTTGGTTTTCGTATTTCTAAGAAATTATCTGCTTAAAGGAATTGATAATTCAGTAAATATAAGAGATGTATGAAATGAAAGTTGAAATAAAAAATCTAACAAAAAAATATGGCAAAAAAACAGCTCTCAATGATATTAATATCACAATTCCTGAAGGAAGTTTCACTGTTATCCTCGGACCTTCAGGAAGTGGAAAAACCACATTATTGAGAATTCTAGCAGGATTATTATATCCTTCAGAAGGTCAAATATTTTTTAATGAAAAAAACATAACAAACATACCTGCAAATAAAAGAAACATAGCAATGGTTTTTCAAAACTATCCTCTTTTTCCACATATGACTGTAGAAGAAAATTTGCGTTTTCCATTGGAGAGTCAAAAAGAAGGAAATTTGTTTAAAAGAAGAACTTTCTCATCATCAGACGTACAAGATAAAGTGGATGAAACACTAAAGTTGTTTAAATTGGAGGAACATAGAAACAAGTATCCTTCTCAACTAAGTGGGGGGGAACAGCAAAGAGTAGCTATAGGTAGAGAAGTAATTAGAAAGCCAGTAATTTTTCTCTTTGATGAACCACTAAGCAATATTGATGCAAGATTAAGATATGAGATGAGAACATGGATTCGAAAACTTCATGGAATTCTGAAGACAACAATGGTTTATGTGACACATGATCAATCTGAAGCTCTCAGCCTCGGAGATACTATCATTTTATTACAAGATGGAGAAATTGCTCAAATGGGCCCTCCTGAAGATCTTTATGATGAACCTAATCAGAAGTTTGTAGCACAATTTATTGGCAACTTCCCAATGAATTTTCTCAAATTCAAGTCCTCAAAAAATTCAGTCTCATTAGTTATTGACAAACAGATTTTACTTCCTAAAAATCTTCAAAAAAGAATTCTAAAAGAAAATATCACAGAAGGTGAAATAGGATTTAGAGCAGAGTCAATCAGAGAACTAGATCCAAACAAAACTGTTGATGAAAATCAAATAGTACTGGAATGTTCTATTACTGATTCAGAAAAAATACTTGATCAACAAGTTTTAACTCTGAATTATAAAGGAGAAAACTTATTCTTTGTCACCAAAACTAAGAAGAAATTCACAATAAGTCAGAAACTATCGGTTCTTCTACACTCTGAATCCCTCTACACTTTTACTGGAGACAACAAGAGAGTATTTTAGTGGATTTTTCTCGTTAAAATTTTGACTAGAACCATCACAATCTTATTAAAATTATTTTAATAAATATATCAAGAGAGCAACCATAATATTGGCTTGGTTCTCAATCTGGGGTAAAAAATCTATTCGAGTGAATCAGATGGCAGAAGAAGACTTAGGGGAGATATTCGATAAAATCGATGTAGGAGTAACTATAGTAAAAAATAGAAAAATCGAATTTGCAAACGATTATTTGTTACAAATAACAGGATATTCATTAAAAGAGATACAAGGAAAAAACTTTATTTTTCTTGCTGCAACAGAAGAGAAAAACAGATTGAAATTAATTAAATCTGAAAATGATAAAATGAATACTTACCCAAAAGAAATCGAATTTTGGATTGCAACAAAGGATGGAACTAGAAAGTTCATACGTAATCGCTTTTATCCTATTATAGAGGGAGAAAAATTAAACAAACTTTTTATTATTACTAATGACATAACAGGGGATAAACAAAAAGAAACCAAAGTTATGGCTTCTGAGTTCAAAAAATCAAAATTCTTAGATTTTCTGACTGAACATATAATTTTCTATGATACAGACATGAAAATAATTTGGTCTAATAAAATTGCAAGTGATCTATTGGGTCAATCTCCGGAGGATATTGTTGGAGAAACATGTTATGAACTATGGTATCAAAGAGACCAACCATGTGACAATTGCCCTGTCATTAAAGCAAGAGATTCAGGACAAGAGCATATTGCAGAAGTAATAACTCCAGATCATAAAACCTGGTTTGTTCGAGGATACCCTGTTTATGGAGATGACGGGAATTTAATTGGAGTAGCAGAATTAGCTAGTGATATTACAGAAAGTAAACAAACATCCAAAGAACTTCAAGAAAGTGAAGAAAGATTTAAACAGATTTTTCATAATACAAATGATGGTATCTTCGTCAGTAGAAGAGGAGATGATGGAACATTTGAAGAGATCATTGAAACTAACAGTGTAGCAGCTGCCATGTATGGTTACACTAGAGAAGAATTCATGAAGATGAAACCATCTGACTTCATTGTTACAGGAGAAAAGGAAAGTTTAGAATTTGTACAGGAGTTAATGGAGAAAAAAGAACTTACTTTTGAGAGAATGCATAAAACTAAAGATGGAAGGGTGATAATTGTGGAAATTAATTCTCACTTATTCACTCTTGGTGATGACTTAGTTAGTTTAGCTGTTGTAAGAGATATCACCGAAAGGAAAGAAGAACAAGATGAATTGATAGAAAGTGAAGAAAAGTTCAGACAAATAGTCCAGAATGTAGATGAAGCTATTTTCATGTCACCCTTAACAGCTGATAACGTGATGGGGAAGTTTATAGAAGTAAATTATATAGCATGTGAATGGACTGGATTTTCAAGAGAAGAACTTCTTCAAATGACACCAGTTGATTTACATACCCCAGAAGAAACTGTTGGACAATCAGAAATCGGTAAAAATCTATTAGAAAAAAGTAGAGTTACATTCGAAGGGTACATAATTCACAAAGACGGTAGTAAGATTCCAGTTGAATATAACTCAAATATCTTCTTAATGAACAATGAAAAAGTTGTTTTAACAACAGCTAGAGATTTAAGAGAGAGAAGAAAAGCAGAGGCGGAGATTACTAGTAGTGAAGAAAGGTTTAGACAGATATTCCATAATTCAAGTGATGCTATCTTCTTAACTTACCTAAGAGAAAATGGTTCTTCAAGTAAATTTATTGAAGCAAATAATGTAGCATTACGATGGTTAGGTTTTTCTAAAGAAGAATTGCTTAATAAGTTTTCTAGTGATATTACAGCTCCTGAAGAGATAGATTACAATTCTGAGTATACAAAGAAGATTGTGGATACAGGTCATTTGACTTTTGAGACTATTCTATTTTCTAAGGATAGAAAACGGATACCAGTTGAAATTAATTCACACATCTTCGAATTACAATCTCAAAAAGTAATACTTTCAATAGCAAGGGATATTACTGAAAGGAAAAAAGCCCAAAGAGACTTAATGGAAAGTGAGGAAAAATACAGAAAATTAGTTGAAACAATTCCCGCAGCAATTATACGTTCAGATTCATCTGGTAGAGTGACATTTGTCAATAAAAGAGCAGCTATTCTTCATGGTTATGAGAACGAAGATCAATTACTTGGAAAGAATACTAATGAACTAATTGCCTATGAGGATACTTTTACAGCTCAAGATGTTCAAAGAAGAACCATAGAAGATGGATTCATTCATGATATTGAAGTTTCAATTTTAAGAAAAGACGAAACAACCATCCCAGGGGTGTTTCATGCAGCAGCTATAAAAGATAAAGAAGGAAGCGTTTTTGGTTTTATAGGTGTTGAAATCGACATTACTGAAAGGAAAAAAGCAGAAGAAGCTCTTAAAGAAAGTGAACAAAAATTTAGACAAATATTCCAAAATGCAAAAGATGCAATTTTCATTCACAAAATAAATGAATATGACGAAATTGGGGACATGTTAGAAGTGAATGAAACAGCTTGTCAGTGGTTGGGATACTCTCGAGAAGAACTTCTCAAACATTCAATTGATGCAAATAGTAATTTTAGTAATCTTCAATTTTCGTTGGAAATTACAGCAGATCTATTCGCAGCAGGAACAAAAACTTTTGAAACGCAAATAGAAAATAAAAAAGGTGAATTGCGACCAGTGGAATTAAGCTCCCATCTCTTTACACTGAGAGATCAACAAGTATTGCTTTCTGTAGCTAGAGATATAACCGAACAAAAGATAGCTGAACTTTCTATTAGGAAGAGTGAAGAAAGATATAGAACACTTATTGAAACCTCTCCTGACGCTATTATTCTGATTGATCTAGATGGACGAGTTTCTTTTGCCAATCAACAGACTGCAAATATGTATGAATATGATGATATAAAAGATATGATTGGTTTGACAACTGTTGATTTTATTGCTAGAGAGAATCTAGAATTTGCAAATAGTCAACTAAAACTAGTTTTAACTGAAGGACGATTACAAAATACTCAATTTATGTCACTAAAGAGAGATGGAAGCAAATTTCCAATAGAACTAAGTGCTTCTCTAACTACAGATGAGGAAGGAAATCCTTCTGAAATAATGGCTGTTATTGGAGATATTGAGGAAAGAATGAAAGCTGAATCAGCACTAAAAGAAAGTGAAGAAAAATTCAGACAAACTTTTGATCAATCAAATGATGGAATATTCCTACATGATTTAAGAGGAAATATTTTGGATGTCAATCTACGGGTTAAAGAGCTCTTCGGTTATTCAAAATCAGAATTTCTTCAATTAACCATAATGCAATTGCACCCAATTACTGAGCAGGAAACATCTAAGAAAGCATTTGATACAATAGAGGAAAAAGGTTCTGTTAATTTTGAAACCAGATTCCGAAGAAAAGACGGTTCAGTCTTCCCAGCAGATGTATCTTCTAGTAGGTTTGAAATAGGAGGAATAGAGGTTGTTCAGGGAATTGTCAGGGATATAACTGACCGCAAAAAAGCTGAAGAAGAACTTATAGAGAGAGAAGAACAATATAGACAAATTTTCAATAATACAAATGATGCTATTTTCTTGACAAATGTCGATGAAGAAAGAAATAGTACTAGTACATTCATAGAGGTTAATGACGTAGCTTGCACACTATTGGGATATGAAAGAGCTGAACTTTTGAAAATGAAATCCTCTGAAATTACAGCTCCTGAAGACAGAGATGTACTTTCTGAAAATATTCATCAAATTATAAAGGAAGGAATAACAACTTTTGAAAATACCTTAATATCTAAAGATAGAAAAAGAATTCCTACTGAAATTAGTTCTCATGTTTTTGAGTTAAGAGGTGAAATGGTTGTTCTATCGGTATCTAGAGATATCACTGAGCGAAAAAATGCAGAGCGAGAATTAATGGAAAGTGAGGAAAGATATCGTAAGCTTTTCCATGAAGCAAATGATATTATTGCAATTCTGAGTATACCACGAGATGGTTCTATCGGTAATATTGTAGAAGCAAATGATCCAGCATTAGTAATGACCAAATATAAAAGAGAGGAACTAATTGGTTTGAGTCTTGTAGACCTTGTTAAGGATTTAACGGAGGAAGAGATAATGGATTATTTCGCTGAAATGATGGAAAAATATATCATTAGATTTGAACGAGAATTTATTCGAAAAGATGGAACAACTTTCCCAGTTGAAATCACTGCAACACCCTTTACTCTAAAAGAAGAATTAACAATGTTAGTAACAGCAAGAGATATCACTGATAGAAAACGTGATAGGGAGCTACGAAGGCAAGCTTATGACCAAATTGCTCAAAATATTGAGGATTTCGCTGAACTGGTAGATAGAATTAGAAATCCTCTAATGGGAGTAATAGGTTATGCTGAACTTTCTGAAACCTTACATTCAACAATTATAATCGAGGAAGCTAAGAAAATAGAAGTGATTACTCAAAAAATTTCAGACAGTTATCTAGAAACTGAAAAAGTAAGAAAAATCCTTAGATCGGAGATTGATTCAAAAGAAAATAATGAAGCTGTTTCAGAGACAGTGGAAGAAGGGGAAACAAAGGAGTAATGTCAATATTGGTTTATCCTAATTAACCTCCCAACAATTTATATATTACTCGAGAATATTTTTGAGTATGAGTTTTATCAAGAAATTCAAACATATATTTCACATAACAATTTGGGAGGCAATAATAGCTTTTTCTGTAATAATCGTATATTTCATTCTTGCTAAAGCTGTTTATGCAGGTCACCCCCCTCTCTGGTTAACAATATCAGGTTTTGCGGTAGGAACATGGTTAGCTTTTAGACCATCGGAGTGGGCTGTATCAGGATTGAATAGCGGTGCAAAATATGTTGGTTTGTCAGAATATGTTGCAGGTGTTCTATCAAGTATTGCTTCAAACTTACCAGAAGCTGTAATTGCAATTATATTAATTACTTCTAAAACAGGTGTTAAGGCTACAAATCAACTTATGGCCGTAGTGACAGTATTATCAGCAGCAGGTTTTAATACAATTATCCTCGGAATTGCCATCTTAGTTGCTACTTTAAAAAAGAGAGGTAGTATAGCTGTTCCTGATGATCTTAAAAAAAGAGAATCACCTATCATCAGATGGGCTATTGTTGCATTATTAATGACTGTACTCTTTGGTTTTGTCCAGTATTCTTATTTTGGTAAAGATGATTTGAATTTAGCACAACTCACAATACCTGTTGCTGCAATGCTTGCTGCAAGCTATGTTATTTATCTTGTATACTTAATTTTTGTAAAAGAAAATACTAACAAAATGGTAAAAAATTTAGAGGATAATGGAGTTGAGACGGAAGAACAACACAAAACAGATGAAAAACATACTAAGGGGGGTTCTAATGATCATGATCTTCTTTCTAAGCCAATAACTGTGTTTCTTCTCATACTAGGATTTGTTGGAATTTACTTTGGTGGTGAAACTCTTACTGAAAGTGTTCAGCATTTGATAAGTAACGTTACTTTCTTTTCTTCTCCAAAAGGACCTTTAACTGCAGCTCTGATATTAGGTGCAGCTGGAGCAGTTCCTGAACATGGAATTGCGATTATGTCAGCAGCGAAAGGTGAAATAGAAGTAGGAATTGGCAATGCAATGGGAGGAATTTTACAATCAACATTATTGATCTTTGGTATTATAGGAATCATAGTTTCAATAACTCTTCATCCATTTATACTAATTCAATTGGGATCAATTGCAGGAACGCTCTGGTTTGTTAAAAGATGTATACAGGATGGAAGATTTGACACGTTTGAGGCTATAATGATTATATTACTTCAAATTCTCGTTTTCATTATACTGTTTGAGGATATAGCAATTCTTATATGAAGAATATGAAACTCATTTTTTTCATTTTTCTCTTTTTCATCATTTGAGAAATTGTAGACTTGACTGAAACTAAACTTCATCATTTTCCTTTCTGGGTTTAAATATTCTACACTAGACTTTATGTTATGCATAGCCACCAGATTCTACCTGGTACGGATCAAACTGAGAAGGAGGTAGTATTATTACACAAAAATGGGGAAATCATCTCTATAAACAGATCCGTCTATCAAGTTAGAATTTACAGGGAACCAAATAGAAAAATTTTCACAACCTCAATTGAAAGAGCTTATCTAATTTTAAAAAAGAACGATTATGATTATTCAGAAGCAGACTTTTATTATAATAATAAAAATGAAGGATGAAGTTTTAATTTACTTCATCGAATACTCTCTCTATAACTCCTAAAGCCCATGTTAGTTCAGATTTTGTTACTACTAAGGGAGGTGCAAACCTAATTGAAAATTCATGTGTTTCTTTTGCAAGTAAACCTATAGGAGAATTATCCATCATTGCCTCAGTATAGGGTCGAGCTTTATCATTTAGCTCAATAGCGACTAAAAGACCTTTTCCTCTAACTTCCTTAATTTTCTTTGGATATTTCTCTTGAATTCTCTTTAAACCATCAACAAAGAATTTACCAAGCTCTAAAGATATTGCAGAATAATCTACTTCTCTGATAAGATTGCACACAGCATCTAGTACAGCCATTCCTAAACTATTTCCTCCCCAGGTGGAACCGTGAGTTCCGGGAGTAAGAACATCCATTACATCCCAACTTGATAAAACACCAGATACTGGAAAAACTCCTCCACCTACTGCTTTAGCAACAAGAGTAATATCAGGTTTGACACCTTCATGGTCAGAAGCAAAAAGAGATCCTGTTCGACAGAGACCAGTTTGGATTTCATCAGCAATTGTAAGAATGTTGTTTTTCTTACAAATTGTTTCTACCTCTTTCAGATATCCTTCAGGAGGAATTAAAACTCCTGCTTCTCCTTGAATTGGTTCAAACATGAAAGCCACTGTATTCTTATTAATTGCTTTCTCTAACGCTTTAGCCTCACCATATGGTATAACCTTAAAACCAGGTGTCTTTGGACCAAAACCGGAAAAAGCATCAAGATCAGTTGAAAAACCAATTATTGTAATTGTTCTTCCATGGAAGTTATTTTCACAAACAATAATTTCTGCTTTGTTTTCGTCTACTCCTTTCTTATCATAGCCCCATTTTCTGGCTATTTTCAGTGCGGATTCAACAGCTTCAGCACCTGTGTTCATTGGAAGAAAAACTTCATAGTTAGTCAATTCACACAGATTCTTTGCTGCTTCTCCCATAACATCATTGCAGAAAGCTCTAGATGTCAGAATAACCCTATTTGCTTGTTTCTTGAGCGCTTTTACTAATTTAGGATTGTTATGACCAAAATTCTGGCTTGAATAAGCACTTAAACAATCCAAGTATTTTTTGCCATTGACATCCCAAACCCATGTTCCCTTAGCTTTCTTAATAACTACAGGAATTGGTTTGTAATTGTGAGCGGTCCATTTTTTGTCTAATTCTAAATAATATTTTGACTTATTCTTGATATTTTTAGGCATACAACCACAACTTTCAGTTCTCTGAAGGGGAGTTGATTTTTAAAATTTTAGATATAAAGAAGATAAACTATGATCTTCTTTTCTTTCTGATGTAAATCAAACCTGAAAGTAGGGTAATGGCAGCTAATATTGATAAGATTGAGAAAGGAGTTTTTTCAATAGAGATATAGACTTCCATATCATTAATCACAAATAAGCTGTCTATTAAAAATATGAAAATATCGCCAAGAGCTTGTTCTC
The DNA here is from genome assembly GCA_030608385.1 of Candidatus Heimdallarchaeota archaeon. Taxonomy (GTDB): domain Archaea; phylum Asgardarchaeota; class Heimdallarchaeia; order Heimdallarchaeales; family Heimdallarchaeaceae; genus UBA460. The sequence goes on along the minus strand of JAUWEG010000003.1, from coordinate 26,845 downwards.
CTTCAATCCACTCAATAGAGCTAAAATCATACTCAAAATGCTGTATTATTGTTCCAATAGATGTACCAAAATGAATAGCTGTTTCAAAACCAATCAGTGATAATTTAACATTGGAAAAATCTAAGGTTATATTGCTGACAAGTGTATTAAATTCGATACTTTTATCTTCAATAGGTACTTCAGTAAAATAGATATCATCTGGATCGGTCCATGATAGCTCTTCACCTAAAACTATTGCATTCAATTTAATTGTTCCTTTCAGCAAAACAATAGGAGTAAGTTCTAGACCAAGTGATTGTAGCTCCGGTAATCCAGGAATTTCAAGACCATCTACTGTAAAGAGGATAGGACTGAAATTTATGGGAACCGTGATATTTTCTCCCAATAAAGTTTCAAAATCTGCAAAAGATTCACTTTCACCTTCCTTCACATCAATATAAACAGGTCCAGTACTTGGGGTTACTACAATTATTGTACCATTTAATCCGAGAGTGAAATTACCGGGATTACTACTTATTTGTAACCCAAATTCTGTGGTACCATCTTTGACATCCTTGTTCAAATATGAAGTAAAATTAAGGGGTACATGCATATTTGTAGTAAAGGATAGTCTTGGTGCAATTGCATATCCCAAAGTGTCATTTGCAATGTTAAAAAATAAGTTTATTTTATAATCTTGTGTGAAATTTACTAAGCTAGAAGAAGTAAACCAGTCTTCGATATTTTCGATTGTATCCTTTTGAAATTCAGCGGTAACATTACTGTTTAGTGATTGAAAACCTAAACTGAGTAGAATTGTTAACGTAATTATAGTAAATATTCGATTCTTCTTCATTATCTTCAAAATAATAACGGGAACATAATCTATAAAAGCTTTGTATTTACAAAAATTGGTTAGAAAACCCAAAAGAATTTAATACAACATACTCTAATAAAAAGGTATGAATGAAAAAGCCATGGAAATGGAAGATAAAAGTCAACAAAGACGACTAAGAAAAGAAAAAAAACAGAAAGAAAAAAAAGTAAAAGTCAGAGAAAAAACCTTTTGGCAAATTGTCTGGTCAGGAGTACTTGTTTTTCTTAAGATTATCTGGAAAATTATCAAATTCATTCTAAAATATATCCTATTTCCATTCTGGATTACAGGGGTTTTACTTGTTAAATGGTATAAATTCTTGCGATTCAGAAGCGACGATCCTTTATCGAAAGAAGATAGAAATTTCCTCTCCTTGATCCCTCATACTTTCTTTATGATTGGAATAACAATTGTTCTATTCTATCTATTGTTTTACTTAGATGTCTTTGAAGATACTAAGAATTTAATTGATCCAGGATTCTGGGCATCTATTGGCAGCTGGTTTGTTGATTTAGGTCAAGGGATAGGTTGGTTATTAAATCAAATTTTTGTTATATTTCTTTGGGGAATGATTGTAGAACCTTTTTCTGAAATTCTTTCATCTCATCAATGGGTTTCAGCTGCAGTTCTTCTGGCTGTAGTAATCGTTGGTGGAGGACTATTAATTCTACTATATAATCTAATAAAGAAAGGGAAGCTAATTATATGGTTGAAGAAGGTTTTCAGAGGATTAACTGACTGGGTCAAAATAACTCATCAGAAGGTAAAGGATTTCATTCTGAAGTATCTCATTGGCGAAAAGTATGTGAACTCTAGATCTAAGAATTTCTTCTGGACAAATGTTTTATTCCAGCTAATAGTGACAGTAGCTTTCTTTGTTTTCGCGATTTATATGGGAATCCAGAAATACTTCAATGATCCTGTGGCTCCTTGGGGTGAAGGAGATGTACTAAGATTTGCAGCTTACGCAGCAGCTATCTTATTCGTTGGTGTAGGGATATTTGCTACTTGGTTCTTTACAATCGTACATGGTGTTTCTTCAGACCCTCCAGAAAAAACTGAATAATAATGAAGGAAATTCTTCATTTTTTCTCTATTTTTTAATGTTAAGCACTTATTCATATTGATGACAGAAACTTTAAAACCTAGTTTTTACAAGTTTGCACATTATTGGTGATGAAATGGCAATTCGAATTGGTATAAATGGTTTTGGAAGAATTGGAAGAGGGATTTTTCGAGTAGGATTTAATAATCCAGATATTGAATTTGTTGGAATTAATGATATTGGTGATTCAAAAACTATGGCTCATTTATTGAAGTACGATAGTGTTCATGGTATTTTTAATCACAAAATTGAAGCAACAGATTCATATTTAATTGTTGATGATGTAAAAATACCTATTTCAAAAGAAAGGGACCCTGTAAATATTCCTTGGAAGGATTGGGGAGTTGAGATAGTTTTCGAATGTGTAGGATTTTTTAGAACATTTGAGCTTGCGTCTAAGCACATTGAAGCTGGAGCGAAAAAAGTAATTCTTTCTGCACCCGATAAAGGTAAAGTAAAACCTATTCCTGCTATTGTGTTAGGGGTTAATGAAGACAAATTCAACCCCACAGAGGATGTTGTTATCTCTAACGCTAGTTGTACAACTAACTGTTATGCACCAGTAACTAAGGTTTTAGATGACGCATTTGGTATTGAATCAGGATTTATGACTACTATTCATTCCTATACAACAGATCAAAGATTATTAGACTTACCTCATAGTGATTTACGTAGATCAAGATCAGCAGCTCTATCTATGATTCCAACATCTACAGGTGCCGCAACTGCAGTAGGAAAAGTACTACCTCACCTTCAAGGAAAACTTGATGCTATGTCAGTTAGAGTTCCAACTCCAAACGTTTCTCTAATAGATGCGGTTTATACTCTTGGAAAAGAAGTAACTGCAGAAGAGGTTAACAAAAAATTCATTGAAGCATCAGAAAGCAATCTAAAGGATATTTTAGCTGTTTCTAATGAACCATTAGTTTCTATAGATTACAATGGAAATCCTTTCTCTGCAACTGTTGATTTATCTTTAACAAAAGCAATTAAGAATCAAATCAAAGTTGTTGCTTGGTATGACAATGAAACTGGATACTCAACAAGAATGGTAGATCTAGCAAAATATATAGCAAGTAAGGGACTATAATGCTACATCTCTTCTAGACTTTTTATCAAAGCAACTAAGGCTTTGTATAAACAATCTGAGCATTCTTTAGCATCAGGATCCATGAACAGTAGAGTTTCTCTTGTGTTTTCATAGACTTTTTGAGGTATTGATCTACCTCTGAGCTCTATTCTTTTCTTTTTAGTTGGACAATAAATTACATTTTCATCGTCCAAAACCACAGCGTTTAAACAAAATGTAGGGTTAGCAAACTCTTCCAAATCTGCAGTAAGAAGATCATCTGGATCATAAAAAGAGACTAATAAAATCATTTCAAGCTCATCTTCAAGAATACAATAAGTAGTATATTCAATCTCTCTATGCATTGGACAGGGTTGCATTATCCACATTAGAATCTACGCCTTGATATAGACATCTGCCAATGATAAATAAAAATCTTACATAATACCTACGCGATATGAATCAAGTGAAATAAAAAGGGAGAAAAAGGGAGATTATTGTCTTATAGGGGCCCTACTTCTGAAATCGTAGTAAATTTTAGTTATTTCCCCAACAATTTCTTCATTAAAGGTTACAATTAGAAGTGGATCTCCACTTGGAGCTTTGTGCCCTAAGAAACCTTCTTCTATACCATCTCTGGTTGCCATCATTACTGTTAGGTTTGTATCATCCTTTACAACTACATTCCCCATCCCAAGCATTTTACTTAAGATAGCTTTATCTTCGTCTGTATGAGCTGTTGTATTTGTTACAATTTCTAGTTTTCTAGCAAAAGTTTCAAGGAATTCAGAATCTATCCAATTTAATCTTGGGCAAATTATTGTAGCAGAAGACTTTGTATTTCTCAAGAGAGACATCATAGTTCCATTAACTTGTTCGTTACCTGTTACTATCCATATATCTTCAATTGGATTTGGTTCAATCCCTGACCCCAGCGATAAAACACTCTTAATTAATTTCATTGATTCCCCTGTTGCATCTAAAGCGCCACCGATTTTATCTGGAATTGAACTTAGTGTCCCAGAAATACTAGTGTCTATATTTTCAATTTCTTGTTGAGTTCCTTTGATTATATTCTCTTTAAAACTCATAAGTTTAGAGCTGTAATCATCTTTCTCAGTATCTACAATCATTGAATCCTCTTGAGCTGCATTCAATTTTTCTGTTAGAGCGGTCAAATTTGAATCAAATAGGTCGGTTAAAGTTTTTTCTAGATTACTAAGGTCTGCATTGACTGCATCATCTCCAGAAGTTATAGCCTCTATAAGAGCATCTTTTGTTCCTTGAATATTAGTTACCAAGGCAGATGAATTTGAATCTGAATTAGTAATAAAGCTATTAACTTGATGAGACATGTTTAATTCATAATCATTCTTTTCTTTTTCAAATTCATTTTGAATTTCTGTGACATTATTAACAAAGTCAGTTGCCAAGCGTTCATAGGATTTCTCAAGACCTCTTTGAACGCTAGTAAACATTGTATCAATTTCTGTCTGTGCACCTATTTGAAATTCTTTTATGGAAGAGTCCAATTTAGTTGCAAATGCATCAGAGTCAGTTTTAACCCATTTTGGATAATTTGCACCAAGCTTTTGAAGCTCTCCCTTAGTATTTGCAAGTGCTTCATCTAACAATGATGATTTCTCAGGGGAAACATTTAATTCCGCTAATACACCTTCAGTACCTTCAATAAACTGTTGAACTTCTTGCTCAATTAAATCATTAATCTCGGTTTCAACCTTTGCTGTTTGAGCGCTATAATTTGTAGCAGCCTCATCTAGAGTGACAGAAATGTCAGTATCAAGAGCCTCTTTTGCAGATTTGAATTCACTTTGCAAAGATTTCATTGTTACATCCATTGAGGAAGTAGCTTTGGTTACTAATTTGGAATGGTCGTCAATGTTTGACTTAAGTAATTCTTGAAGATTAGTTGTTACCTCGATATTATTTTTCTTCATTACATCAAGAATTTCTTGTTTTGTTGTTAGCAGAGCTTCTAGACCGTCTTGAATTGTCAGATGAATTTCTGTTTGACCTTCATTATCTTCAGTTGAATCTGGAGCTTGGAGAAGTTCATCCAATGAACCACTTATGGATTTAGTTACATCAGAAAATGCTTTAGATTCAGCTCCTATTACATCGGCTAATGATTTAGTGCTTGTTCCTTGTAGTTCATTAAATTGCTCTTCATAAGTTGTATAGGTTTCTTCAATAGTTCTTTTCATATCATCTGAAGATGCTGTAAATTGGCTACTAATTTCACTTCTTGAAATTTCAAATGATTGGCTGGTTTTTTGAAGGGTATCTGTTGTGAATCTTGCTAAATCTTCTAATCTTAAATTCATCTTTTCAAATATTTCATTGGACAAAGAATTCATTGAATTTGTCAATGTTTGAATCATTTCCTCCATTTTATTTCCAACATTCTCCTTTACTAGCTCAATATCTCTATTCATACTTCCGATTAGTTGAGCCATTCGTGGTCCCTCTTCTTTTCCAAATACTTTTTGAAGCTGTTTCTCCTCTAATCCTTGAAATGCTTGGTTAATCACTTCAATTTTTGCAATTGATGATTTAAGCTGATCATCTAATTCTTGTAATCTTTCTAGGCTAGCTTGGTAGTTAATCTGAACAACATTAGGTACTTCATCTCTAACATCTCTTCCTCTTTTAGAGAACTCATCTGAAAAAACTTCAACATCAGATTTGAATTTGTTTTCTTTTTCAGTTATTAGATTTTGAATTGTTTCATTGTTATCCTTAATGTTTTTCTCAATATTAGAAATAACAGTGGATTTTAATTCATTGATATGAGAAGTGAAGTTTTCTTTAAATTCCTCATGTGTGGTGGCAAACTTTTCTTTCCTCTCCTTCAAAGCCTTTTCATATTTAGTGGTTGTTTTTGACAATTTATCTAAATACGCGTTAGTTGATTCTCTAAATGCAGACATTATGTCTTCTACAAACAGTTTGATTTGGTTACTTACGTTTTCAATTGAAGAAGACAGATTCTCTTCAAACAGATTGAAACCTATTTCTATTCCTGAATTAAGTAAAGATAGTAGATTATCGCTATTCTTTTTGAATTCTTTGAGATATGAGGCTAAATCATTACTCAATTTAACTTTCATTTCTTCTGTTTTTGCTTCAGTTTGTGTAATTAAATCTCCCAGCTTTTCAACAGAATCAACTTTAGTTTTATTCATTAAATCAACAAACTGATTCTCATTCCCTCTCAAAATATTTACTGCTGTTTCTTTTGATCTATCAATTGAGGTTCTTATTCTGTTTGTTGTTGCGTCTTCAAGTTTTTTCAATTCATCATTTAATGAAATTATAATCTGCTGTACTTTTACTTGATATTCGTCAAGCTTTTTCTCATAGTTTGCGATAATTTTGTTTACTGTATCAGAAAGCTTCTTAGAAGAATCTCTTGCAACTACGCTTGAATCTGCTGAGATTTTCTTAACAGCTTCATCTGTAACAGTTATAATTACACTTTTTCGTTCTCCTGCTTCTTCTATAAATTCCTGAAGCTGAACTGATAAGCTTTCTTTTATCCTTTCGACTTTTTCAAGAAGGGCATCAAGTTGTATTTGAGTTCTATCATCATGCTCTTTTTGCAGAAAACCTAGTCTTTCCTCTATTTTTACTTTGAATGAATCATGATGTTCGCCTATTTTGTGAATAGTAGAATCAAAAGAACTAAGAACATTCTCTTTTACTCTTTGAGCAGTTTTTGCAATAGCATCACTGTTTGTTGCAGAAATATTGGAAGTTTCTGACTTTAGCCTTTCAATCACTTCTGCTGTTTCAGTTTTTCCTGATGAAACTATGTTTGTTAATGAATCTAAAAATTTAGTAGCAGTTGATGCGATTTCAGAAGCATGATCATCAACATTTTCTGTAATTTTTGCATGAAATGCGGATAATTGTAATCTAAAATTATTCATTGTTTTATTCCAATCTTCTTTTACATCATCACTTAATGACTTTAATTCAGTTTCTAAACGAATAGATACATCCTCTGTAAGCTTAATTTGTGGGGGGAGTGGAATAAAATATGAGGTCCCCTCTTGGTTTTTAGCTTTGATTTCTCTAATGTATCCTTTGCCAGCTAAACTGTTTAAAGCATTTTGGATGACATTTGAGGGTTGTTTGTAATATGTTTGGATTTGACCTATGGTTCTATAACCAAATTGAACAATTATTGAATAAACTTGAACTTCATCTTTCGATAAACCAATCTTTTCTAATGTTCCTTCCATTTTAATCACTTCTTTTATAATTGATCTTTTATTGTTTCAAGATTCCTTTCTAGTCTTTCTAATCGACTTATGAGATCTTTTCTCAACTTTTCTACTTGTTCTGCTTTTTTGATATTGTCCTTTGCTTCAATTTCAAGATTAGCTACAGTGGAATCTTGTGTTTCAACAATCTTGCTTTTTGCATTCGAGGACATGGTTGAAATTTCAGCTATAGTATCTTTTTGAGCTGAATCTAATCTTGAGGTAATTTGTAGACTTGTTCTTTCTAAGGAATCTTTTGCATCGGTAATTTCATTTTCAAGAATAGATATTCTTTCTGCTGCTGTTTTTGCAGCATTACCTTGAAGATTATCAGATTTTTCAACAACGGTTGTTAAAATATCATCTAAATGGTTTTTAATATCGTCCTGTTCTCTTGACACAAAGGATTTTATTTCTTGTTTAATTGAATCTGATTGTTCAGAGAGTGTAGATAAAATTGCATCCACTTTGTTATTGAAATCCCCTTCAAATTCTTTAAGTTCAGAATCATGTTCATTATATTGATTATTTGTTAAATCATCATAAGATCCTAGCATAGATTCCTTAGATGAATTGAAATTTGTCATAGCTACTTCATTAACATCAATCATTCCAGTTTCGTATTCTGCTAAAACATCTTGTACTTTTGCAATTTCATCAACAAGATACTTATCCATTGAATCGGTTACATCAGATAATTCAGATTGAATTCTTTGAACTGCGTTATTGACAAGCTGTCCTAATTCACTTTTAATTCGATTAAAGCTTTCAAAGACAGATTCCATGTTTTCAGTTAATTTATCACCATACTCTGATCTTAAATGTTCTATGGATTCTTTCATGATGTTTTGAGAAATATTAATGTTAGATTCAATCTTTGTTCTCATATCGTCTGAATTGTTCTTGAAGGTTGAAAGATTTTTTTCCTTTACAGTACTAACATCTTCTTTTACACTATCAATTGCTTTTCTAAAAGCATTAACTTGATTGTTTGCTAATCGTTCTAAATCTTGTTCGTGGTTTGTAAGAGTGGTTCTTATTTTTTCACCAAATGAGGAAGAATACTCCACAAAGTTGGTTTTTCCTTCATCTAAAATAGAAGCAATAGATTCATGTAATTTAGATAATTCATTTTTTGTATTGTCTAGCTTCGACACTACAGATTCTGATTGACTTTTAGTCCATTCATCAATTAGTTTTTTATCTTCAGATACATTTGCTTCAATAATATCATCTAATGACTGTCTATTTGTGTCAATTAAATTGCGTAAATTCTCATTCAAACCAATAAACTTGTTTTGAACTAAAGTTGCTAGAATTTGATAAAATTGATGTAATTCCTTCAAGTTTTCTAGAGATTCTTTAAAATTTACAATCTCTCCATCTAAATTTTCAATTTCTCTTTTCACTTTTTCTAAATCTTTTGTTATTCTTTCTGACATCTTACTCACCTAAAAATCCAATTCTTTTTCAATATTTTCAATAGAAATTTCTTCTACTTCTTTTGGCTCAGGTTCTTCTAAAGGAATCTGTAATTCCTCTTCTCTCCCGTAAATCATATTTGTAAAATAATTGTGATGTATGCTTTCCTTTTCAAACATCTCAACTGCCTTTTTCCTAATTCTTTCGAAGTTAGTTTTGTCCCCCATGTTCTTATAACAATCAAGGCTTGATTTCAAGTAACCGCGTATAGCGTATTCACTTTTTTCCACAGGCAGTGTTACTGATAGTTTCTCAAATTGATCTGCAGCTCTTGCATAGGATCTATTTGCTTTAAGTTCTTCTTCAACTGCTTTGTAATAAGAAGCAGATTTCAGGTAAAGTCTAGCTGCAAAATAGAAGTTCTTTTCTTCGAATTCTCTTGCGATTTTTTCGCAGAATGCTCCTGCTTGCTCTAATTCATTAATTTGCTCAAATTGTTGAGTATTGATTAATGTTAAATCATATGCCTTTTGATACATTTTTCTCTCGATACATATATTAGCGATTTTTTGAATTTTTGAAGCTATTGCAAAATCAGCAAGTCTGTCTCTAATTTTACCCGATAAGCTCCCAACTTTTTCTATAATCTTATCTGATGGAGAAATGTATTTGCTCAAATCCTCTAGAATTGAATCAAGTGTAACCATCAGTGAGGTAATGGGACTGAATAATCTCATTCGGAACTTCATCGCTGTTAATAAGGATTCTTGAACTAAACGAGCATATGTTGAACCAATCCACAAAAATCCTTTTTCTTCAAGTGACTTGATAGCTTCAAGTGGAACATATGCAGTTAATTGTTCAATCAAGAAAAGATTTTCATTGAATGAGGCCATTTCTGATAAGACAGACTCCTCTTCGTCTGTAAGACTAAAGACCTTAGGAATATTTCTTTCAACGAAATCATCGATTTCAAATCCAGATTTGATGAAAAAGTTACCTAAGTTTAGATCAAAGAAAGTTCTTTGACTATTATTAACAAGTTCTAGAATCCCTTTATTTACAAGTTGAGGTGCAATTCGTCGAAGATAAATCTCAGTATCTGAAACAGATAGAGGTTCTATACTAAAAATCTTTGAATTGTCTGTTAAATTCTTTTCATAGTCAAAATCAACAAGATATTGCTTTGTTAGAGCTGTGATAACTACAATGTTGTATCCTCGAATAGATAGTTCCTTAATTATAGTTGAGAAAATTGGGTAAAACTCTTGAATATCCATCAATTTGAATAAATGAATATTATCTACAAAGAAATACAAAGTTGTTTGTGTCTCCTGTAGCTTTTGATTAACTTTATCTAGATTCTCGAAAAACAAATTGACATAAATCTCAGTATAAGTCTGGGAAGTTTGTTTCTTGATGTTCTCCTTGAGGGCAGGAAGATCATCACCTAATTTCTTTTTTCCTACTTTTTCAAGAACTGAACGCCAATCTGGAGATATCTCATCAATCATATTTTTCCATTCTTTGAAGAACCCTAACAAATCTTTTTCTTCAGGTATTAAATCAAACATATGGAAAATATCTTTCCTTACAGATATAGAGGAAAATAATTTTCTTAAAAGAGAACTTTTTCCTGTTCCTTCATCACCAACTAGAAGTATAGAATTAGTTTTTTCTCCTTCTTTCTTCATGTTTTCTTTAATCTGACTAAAGTCTTTGATAAAGTCTCTTAACCCATAAAAATCGTCAGGATTGCAAGGTTGGAAAAGGTTTGAATCTTGAGTACTCATATGACCTCACGTTATATTTCATTTTGGTTATGTTAACCATATCTTATAAAATCTATGAATGTTGATAATCTCCACTAATACTATAGATTTTTTTATCAAAAGTAACTCTGTTGAAATACATTCTTAAAGTATATCTTACTTGTAAGTAGAAAACATTAAAAGTGTAAATGCTAGATATTGTATTACTCAAACGCTGAGGTGCAAATATGATAGGTGAACGTTTTGTTAAATCCAACGGAACTGGAAAGCTTAGACTACTCAGAAGAAGGGATCGCCTTTGCTCAAGAGAGGATAAGGAAGCTTGAAAAAGATAACTTATTTTTGTTTGATTTACTTCATCAGAGTTTAATCATTTTGTTTGATCAATTAAATGATAAACAAAAAGGAATTTTCTTTGAAAGTTATATTCAAATAGAAAGAAAAAGAATATCTCTAAACCGTTTAGCAGAAAAAATCTCAACAAAGTTGGATATTTCCTTTTCAACAGCTAAATGGAATATAACTAAACTCAGAGATTTAGGTTTCTTTGAAACTATTGGCATGAGAGGTAACACAAAAACCACTCTAATATCAACAATTATAGGTGACACAATCTATTCCACTCTAGGGCAGATTAAAAACAAAAATCGGTAAAAACACAAACAATAAATGAGAGATTCTATTCTCAGAATATAATAAGGTAGAGAAGCAATGAATGAATCATTCGAGAAGTATAAAAAATCTGGTCATATCTTAGCAATGGCTCTCGAATATGCTAAAGGCTTAGTTAAACCTGGGATAAAGCTATTGGACATTGCAGAAAAAACTGAGGACTATATCCGAGGACAATCTGTAGTTCCAGCTTTTCCTGTAAACATTTCAATAAACGAAATCGCTGCACATTATTCTCCAAGAATAGAAGACGAAAGTATCATACCAGAAGCCTCTATTGTAAAAATTGATGCTGGTGTCTCTGTTGATGGATATCTTACAGATGCAGCAAGAACCTTAGTTTTTGATGAAAAATGGCTACCAATGAAAAATCTTGCTAGAAAAGCGCTCAACTCTGCCTTGAATGCTGTAAAAGCCAATGAAAGTGTTTTTAGAATCGGAGAAATTGTTCAAAAAACTATAGAAGAAGAAGGTTTCAAGCCCATTGTGAATTTAAGCGGACATTCACTCTCTCATTATTCTTTACATGATGGTATTTCTATTCCCAATTACAGTGTATCCAAAGAAGCTAGAGATTCCACACATGTATTCAAAATAGGCAAAGCTTACGCAATTGAACCTTTTGTTACTCCTGGAATAGGGAGAGTAATTGATACTGATCAAGAAACAATTTTTAGACAGTATAAGAAAATAGATGCATCATCACTATCAAGCCAATTCAGAGAAATTTACAGGTTTATTGATGATAACTTCAATGGATTACCCTTCAGTTGGAGATGGGTATACAATGCTGGCTATTCAAAAGAAAAAATACATAAAACAAGGAATTTTCTACTAAAACGCAATATTGTTCATGGATATCCTGTTCTAATTGAAGCTACAGATGCTCCTGTTACACAAGAAGAGGAAACTGTGTACATAGGTGAGGACACAATACATATCCTGACAAAAAATAATTAGAAAAAGAAATGAGCTTTAAATTATCAGCTCTTCAAGATCTCTTGGATAAGGAGTTATTAATTCAGAACCATCTTCAGTTATGATAACTGTGTCAGAGTGTCTAAAACCACCAAACTTATACTCATATATTCCTGGTTCGCATGTAAAAACCATTCCTGGTTTCATTATCTCTTCTACTCCTATATCTAAGAAAGGTGCTTCATGTCCTTCAAGTCCTATAGCATGTCCAGTGTGATGCTGAACAAGATGGAAAACACCTTCATCCTTGAGGACTTTTCTTGCAGCTTTATCTACTTCACTACACGGAATGTGGGGTTTAAATGCATCTAACGCAGCATCTTGTGATTTTTTCATTGCATCATAGTATCTTTTTTGCTTCTCGTTAGGTGGACCAATAAACATTGTTCTTTCCAATTCAGAATGATATCCAGAAACATTTGCAGACGCACCAGTAACTAGAACATCTCCCTTTTTGAATATGGTTTTTTGAATTACTGAATGTGGTATAGCTGACCATTCTCCAATTTGCCCCCTGTATCCAGCTCCAGCTGGAAGTAACCCTCTAGGAATGAATCCTTCCAAATCTTCAAGCATTTTTTCAGATGCTTCCATGCAAGCTTGTAAAGAAACTTCTACTTCATTTTTACCTTCAGCAGTATAATCCTGCAACAAATGGTGAGCTAAATCTCCATACTTGGCTGAAATCTTAATTAAACTGAGCTCTTCTTCATCCTTTATTTTTCTCATATCTCTGATTAGATTAGAGTGTAACTCTGTTGTAGCTTTACCTTCAAGAAGATCGGTTAGTTTTGGTCCTTCATATCCCCAATAACTTGAAAATGATGGGGATTCCATCCCAATTTTTTGATTTGTAACTTTTCTTTCTTCAAGTCTATCAATAAAGACATTTGCTGGATGTTTTTCATCAGGATATTCAAAATAAATTTCTCTTTCTACCCAAGGAATTTTCTCAATAAGATGTTCTTTTTCCAATCGAGGGACGTAAAACCAAGGTTCTTGAGAACGGGGGAGAACTAAACAGATTGGTCTTTCAGTTGGAATAAAGTGGTAATCTGTCAGATAATAAATTGATAATGGACTAAAGAAAATCATTGAACCAAGTTCTTTTTTATCCATGAAATCCTTAACTCTTTCAACTCGTCTAAGATGGTTTTCTTTTGAAATTGAATACTTATTCATGTTTATGCTTTTTTTTAGAATGTTAAAACTTTTTTCCCAATCCAAGTGGTCTTAAGCTAAAATCACCTACATTATTTCAGGAAAATCCAATAACTGTACTTGTGGGAAGTTTTTTTCTTACTTGTATCAAATCTGGTTTATAAAGGTAAATTTCCTTAGAAGCTATCTGTTCTTCTAGAAATTTAGCCCAATCAATTTCTATCTTCTCTAACGTTTTAAGAACTAAATATTGTTCAATTAATTCCCCAGAAATAACATAGGTTCCTTGCCCAATATCTCTCCGTCTTATAATTAAAATAGGCAGTTGAACTGATGTAAACAGCTCTTGAGGACATAGAGAATGTAATAAATCTATTTCTTTTTTATCAATGTAAAGCTGGATATTTTCGCGACTAACGTAATAATTGTATCCTTTAAGAGCTTGTTCAAGAGTAACTCTCTTTTTCGGAAGATGCATATTAATTGAGTCAATTTCATGCTTAAGGAAATTAGATAATTTATCATCAAATCCCAAGAAATTCACCATCGATTACTTTGCATATTTGCGTCGGAAGAATACTTTGTCAATATTGCCAAAAAGAAAGAAAGATCCTGAAATCATTGGAATGAACAAAGTTATCACTAGTGTTATTAAGAAAATGAAAACAGCACCAGTTATCCAAGCAAACAAAATGTCCTTCTCATCTAATGCATTTGTTAGGATCACTAAGACTACAGCATATGTTATATTAAGAACTATATCTAAAAAGAAAGAAAAAGCTACCCATTTCATAGTACTCTTCTTATCACTTGTGAATTTCCTTACTATTTTTCCAAGAACATATCCTATTAGAACAGCAAATGGAATACCAAGTAAGAATGAAATACTTCGGATCTGTAGAAAGTCCAATATATTTGCGGGAAAAGGAATGATGTTCAAGTTTTGATCAATTATATCTATTGAAGCTAATGCAATAAGGAAGTTCAAAGTATAATGAATGAGAGACACTAATACTGTGAAAAGTGAAATGAACAAAAGTTTTTGTCCAAAATTGTATTTTTTATCTGCAGAATCTGTAATTAAAATATCTTTTTCTTTTGTTTTTTTCTTTTTTGCAACTGGTTTATCAATTTTATCAAAATCAGGTAACCTAGGGGAAGATGCTTCTTCTACAGATTCCAGTTCAGGAGAAATAGTAGCAGGAATTTCAACAGGAGGAGCTTCTGCGATTTCAGGAGGAGCTTCAACCTCATGAGTTACAACTTCAGCTTCTAATATATCTGTATCACAGAAAACACATTTTTTAGTCCCTTTTATGTTTATATTTCCGCATTCTGGACAACGAACAAATTCTTCACTCATTAGTAAATAATAGAAATTTGGAAATTAAAAAAGTATCTAAAAAGGGAATGACTAGTAGTCTACTTTTTTTCCTTTGACTCTTTAATCAGTTCATCAAAAAGCTTTGATTGCTTTGAAGGCATTTTCATAATTTTATTCAGTTCTATTAACTGGTTCTTTTCTTCCTCAGATATTCTTTCAGGGACTGAATAATGAACAACAATTAAGAAATCGCCATAATTCATTCCATATTGAGTTTTTCGTTGAATACCCTTTCTTTGTAATCGGAGTACGCTTCCTTCTCTTGTCTTCTTAGGAATTTTTACTTTTTCTGGTCCATAAAGTGTCGGAATAACAAGTTCTCCTCCAAGAATAGCTAGAGGAAATGGAATTTCTATTTCCACAATGATATTATCCGCTTGTCTCTTGTAAAACGAATGGGGCTCAACTATCAATCTTATTTGAAGATCCCCTCTAGGTCCCCCTAATCTTCCCTCTTCTCCTTTGTTGCGAATTCTTAGACGGAAGCCTGAATCAACACCAGGAGGTATTACTAGTTTTAATTTTTCATTTTCTTTAGATCTACCAGACCCTTTGCACTCTTTACAAGGTTTATCAATTTTCTCCCCTTTACCCTGACATCTACTACAGTTCTGTTGTGAAATATATCTTGTAAAGCCCATTTGTCTGGTTACAGTTTCAATTCCAGACCCTTGACAATTGTCACATTTCTTTGGTTGTGTTCCTTCTTGGGCTCCACTTCCCTTGCACTTTTCACATTCTTTCTTTATAGGAACTTCTACTATTTTTTGCGCTCCATATATTGCATCTGTAAAAGTAATTTGGTAATTCATCAATAAATCTGAACCTTTTTGGGGTCCTGAAGATCTAGACCTACGTCTTCCTCCAAAAAATTGACTAAAGAGGTCATCACCCATGAAGTCATCTCTAAAGAGGGATGAGAATAAATCCGAAATTGTTGAGAAATCTCCAGAATTTACTGAAGAGAAATCAGAATGAACTCCTGCGAATCCAAATCTATCATAAGCAGTTCTTTTCTCTGAATTAGAAAGTATATCATAAGCTTCTGTAGCTTCTTTGAATTTTTCAGCTGCATCTGGATCATCAGGATTTTTATCAGGATGATGCTGCATAGCTAGTTTTCGAAAAGCTTTCTTAATATCTGAATCTGAGGCATCTTTTGATATTCCAAGGACTTCGTAGTAATCTCGTTTTTGGGACATGATTTGGCCTCATCTATTTTAGAAGCTAACAAAATAGAAAATAAAAAGGGAATAAAAATGTTATCGGTTAGAGTGTTATGAATTTACTCATCATCCTCTACGGGTTCATAATCCACATCGATAACTTGTTCTTCATCAATATCATGTTGAGTTGGAGCACCAGGAGCATCAGGAGTATATTTGCCTTCTGGTTGAGCTTCACCAGGAGCTTGACCTGTTTCCTGATAGATTCGCTGAGATATTTGCATCATAATTTGCATAAGTTCATCAGTTTTTGCTTTAATTTTCTCAGCATCTTCAGTTTCGTTTTCTTTCTTCAGTTCTTCCATCTTTTCTTCTAAAGACTTCTTCTCAGAATCAGATATTTTGTCTCCTAATTCTTCTATTGTTTTCTCAGTAGAATATAGTGCTTGTTCTGCAGTATTTTTAGCTTCGATGATTAATTTTCGTTTCTCATCTTCTTCGCTGTATTTTTCTGAATCATTTCTCATTTTCTCAATGTCTTCATCTGATAAATGTGAAGATTGAATTGTTATTTTCTGTTCCTTATTTGTTCCTAAATCTTTGGCTGATACCTGTAGAATTCCATTTGCATCCATATCAAACGTAACTTCAATCTGAGGAATATTTCTGCGAGCAGGGGGGATTCCAACTAGTTGAAATTGCCCTAGAGTAATATTATCTGAAGCCATGGTTCTTTCTCCTTGAAGAACATGAACTTCAACAGAAGTTTGCATATCTGCAGCTGTTGTGAAGACTTTCTTCTTTGTAACTGGAATGGTAGTGTTTCTATCTATTAAAGGAGTCATTACTCCACCCAAGGTTTCAACACCCAATGTTAAAGGAGTCACATCAAGAAGTAAGATATCTTTAACTTCACCAGCTAGAACAGCTGCTTGAACAGCAGCGCCTAAAGCAACAACTTCCTCAGGAGCAACCCCTTTATGTGGTTCTTTACCAAATAACTCCTTGGTCATATCTCTAATCATAGGCATTCTTGTAGCACCACCAACTAAGATTACTTGGTCTAAATCACCAGGTTTGATTTTTCCATCTTTCAAAGCTTGTCTAGAAGGACCAGCACATTTCTCTACTAAATCCTTAGTCATATCTTCAAATTTAGCTCGAGATAATTCCATATCAAGATGTTTTGGTCCTGAAGCATCAGCTGTGATGTAAGGTAAACTGATTTGTGTTTTCAATTTAGATGTTAGTTCAATTTTAGCTTCTTCTGCCGCATCTTTTAATCTTTGAACAACTTTAGAATCTTTGGATAAATCTATGCCTTCTTTCTTCTTGAATTCTTCACTAATCCAATCAATTATTCTTTGATCCCAATCATCCCCACCTAGTAGGTTATTTCCAGAAGTAGCAATTACTCTAAATAATCCATCATCGAGTTCTAGAATTGAAATATCGAAAGTTCCTCCACCAAGATCAAAAACCAAAACTCTTTCTGCACCTTCTTTGTCTAGTCCATAAGCCAGAGCACTGGCAGTGGGTTCATTTACAATTCTCAAAACATCTAAGCCAGCAATTTCTCCAGCATCTTTTGTAGCTTGTCTTTGAGAATCACTGAAATAAGCTGGAACAGTTATAACAGCTTTGTGAATTTTCTGATTGAGATATGTTTCAGCATCTTCTTTTAGTTTAGATAGAATTATAGCAGAAATTTCTTCAGGGTGAAATTCTTTATCATCTACTTTAAATCTAAAATCAGTGCCCATTTTTCTCTTAATACTTCTGATAGTTCTATCAGGCAAGACTATAGCCTGTCTTTTTGCTTGTATTCCAACAGTACGAGTTCCGTCCTCATTGAAGGTAACAACACTAGGAGTGATTCTTCCTCCTTCAATATTTGGAATAATCTCTGGTTTACCTGCAACCATATATGCGATACCTGAGTTAGTTGTACCTAAATCAATTCCAACGACAAGTTCTTTTTTTGTTTCGTTACTCATTTTATCACCATTAAGGTACTTTGTTAATGTAAAATATTCACCAAAGCGTTTTGATTTAGATGTCATATAGTGATATATATATCTTATCATTGGAAAAAAAAATTATCCAAAGGTAGGTTTCCCTTTGGAGCTATGACGAGTTCGTTTCTTTTTATGTGTTTTATAATAGGGTGATTTATGGAGTAAAATGCCTCTTACTGTTGGTTTGAATAGTTTAATTAGGAATCTCCTAAAACTAATTTTCTTCTTGAATACCTTGATGAAATCTTCAAAAGAGTATCTTTGAAATTTGAGTATCTTCTGTGCTTCATCCGTGTTCATCCAATCACAATGATAATAGTCATCAATATTTTTTACAGGCTTAAATGCTTCTTCAGGTAACATCCCTATCCCCAAAGCTTCAAGCAGTTTTGAAACATATTCAGATTGGTATAATTGATTTCCCTCTCCACCTCCAATGAAAAGAATCTTTCCTGCAGTGTCAGCTTCAACAGCATTTGCGCAAGCTAGTCCAACATCTCTAGTATCCGCGATCTCTATTCTTTGCTTTAATGGTATTTCAAACATTATATCTGGGATTTTCCAGCCTAGTTCAAATGGTGTAATTGCAGCAAATCGCAAAATTGTCCAAGGGATTTTACTTTTAATTATTCTCTTTTCCATCTCAACTTTATGTTTAGCATAATTATCATATTCCAGAGGTTTTATTGGATCAGATATCTTTGTTGGAGGAATATGATCCATTCTGTTACCATGAACTGCGATAGAAGATGCGTAAATAAGTTTAGGAGGGGTTTCCATGCTCTCTGCCGCACGTAATATGTTAGTTGCACCAGTTACATTAACTGCATATGCTAAATCAGGTCTATCATATGCTAAAGGAGGAATTATTGCTGCTAGATGAATTATAACATCAACGTCTTTGACTAAATCTTCTATTATTTCCTGATCCCTGATATCTCCCCAGATAGTATCAAAATATCCAAGCTTTTTCAACTCCTTTTTAATCTTTAGATTCCTTGGATTCCCTAAATCAAAACATTTTACAGAGTACCCTTTCTTAAGCAAAACCTCTAAGGTACTTTGTCCCACATTTCCAAATGCCCCAGTGAGTAAGACTCTCATAAGTTAAGTTACACACCGACAGTTATATACAGTTCAGTGAAACGAATTTATGTAAATGACTAAACGTAATTCCATTTTTTTAGAATTAGTTAAAACTATTCCGCTAAGTCTTAAGAAGGCATATTTGAGGATTAATATTTTTTTGATTAACCAGTTATAATGTTCATAAAAAGTCAGCTTTCCATACTATCATATCTATATGTTTCACACAGAGATTTATAAAGAAAAATAAGTTAGCAACTTTTGTTTCGTGAGATTCTTAGAGGAATAGCTTTCCTTTCATAACTAAAGTTGCATCACCTTCTATTTCGACTCTGTTCTCCTTAGTTGCTCTTACAATTAGCTCTCCGCTTCTACTAGAAACTTGCTTGGCTTTCATTTCATTTTTACCCAAAAGCTTAGACCAGTAAGGTTGAAGTTGGGTGTGGGCAGAACCCGTTACTGGGTCTTCGTTAATTCCCACCCAAGGAGCAAAAAACCGGGATACAAAATCATAATAATTATCCCCCTTTGCAGTTACTATTACACCTCTTATAGTTTTGCTAGAAACAATCATCTTCATTGCACTGAAATCTGGTGATAACCGCTCCACAGATCCTTCGTTTTTCAATCTGATTAATAGGTCTTGACTTATCTCGGAATATACATAGTCTTCAAATTCATGAATCCCCAATGCGTCGAGTATTTTATCGTCAGGTTCACAAGTGCTTGATTCAGTCAATGGAAAGTTTAATTGCATTTTCTCGTCTGCTTTTTTAGCCAATAATTGACCGCTCAAGGTTTCAAATTTAATTACATCAGTGATCAAGTGATATTCATTAAAAAGAACAGCTGCAGAAGCCAAAGTTGCATGCCCGCACAGATTAACTTCTACTTGAGGAGTGAACCATCTCAATCGAAAAGTATCTACATTCCTAATGGTTTTGAAATCGTCAACATAGATAAAGGCTGTTTCTGAAAGATTCATTTCAGCTGCTATTTTCAGAAGAAGTGCATCATCAAGCTCTCGAACGATTAAACAAACAGCAGCAGGATTTCCTTTGAATGCTTCATTGCTAAAGGAATCTAACTGGTAAAGAGGGATAAATTGCTCATTGTTCATTTTTTAAACACCTACAGAGGATTATTTGGTTAGAAGTATGTTTAGGATTTTATAAAAATTGCAGTATCAACAGCAAAAATGGATCCACATTGTCTAATCTATTTTGAAATACTGGTGTTCAAAAAAATTTATGAAGGTAATGATACAATGGTGACTTATGAAACGAAAAGCAATAATAGTTACAACTATCTTTTTACTTTCTTTGTTTATGTTTCAAATGAGTTCAATGATGATTATGACATCAGTTGCTCAAAATGACACTACCATAGAAATAGAAATAATTACACAACCATATTCTCTTCCAGAACAACCCTTTGTTGATTCGATTAGAACTTTTGTTTTGCATTTTGATAAAAAAGCAATGTTCAACAACTTTGTTGATTCTTACAATCCAGTAGAAGAATTAACATTTTCTAATCTCAAAATGGTTGCTTTGGAGGATTATTTGAGTAAAAAGGATGAATATAGAGAAATAGATGGCGTAGATGCCGTTTTAGACATTACAGATTCTAAATTTTACTTCTATGATCAACCAGAAGAAATTGAATATATTATGTTAGATGATTCTGGTGTGAAAAAAACTATTCAAACACGAGATTTGCTCAATATAGATGCTCTCTGGTCATTAGGTTATACAGGCAGTAATACTGTAGTTTATGACATAGATTCTGGAATATTTGAAGACCATCTCGATTTTGAAGATAGAATATTGGGTACTAGCCAATCATTCCTTTTGACAATATATGGAGCTCCAACCGATGATCATACAATCAACGATTTGAATAGTCATGGAACTCATACTGCTGGAATAGCAGCAGGTGGAGGAATCGCTAATGGAGACTATATTGGAATGGCACCAGATGCAGACATTCTAGTTGCAAAAATAGGTGGTGCTGGTCCCACAGTCTATGCTTTAGCGGGAATAGCCGCAATGAATTATGGTCTGACAATAGGTGTAGATGTTGTCAACCTCAGTTGGGGTGGGGGAGACAGCGAAGGAATGGATTTAACCGAAATTGCAGTTGAAGAAATGATTGCTCAAGGAGTGGTCGTTGCTGCAGCAGCAGGTAATGCGGGTGACAGTGGTTTTTACTCATTAGATTCTCCGGGATCTGCCCCAAATGCATTAAGCGTTGCAGGAACTACAGTAACTGGTGGTAGATATGCAGTTAGTTCAAATGGACCAACAGCGGAGGGTTACATTAAACCAGATATTGCAGCTCCAGGTATGGATATAATGAGTTGTGGGATTGCTAATCCTTCTGATTATGTGTTGAAAAGCGGAACTTCAATGGCAACTCCACATATTGCAGGCGGTGTAGCGGTCTTAATTGAAGCATTGAAGGATCAAGGAATACAATATGATGCTGGTTTAATTAAAGCAGCTCTTATGGGATCAGCTTATCTCGGAACTAACAGTTACCTCAGCAATGGTGCGGGGCTCGCAAACTTTGGTACTGCTTATGCTGATATTCAAGCTGCGCCAACTAATGGTTCTGGTTTCCCAGTTATTCTTTATGCACACCCATACTTCCCAATAATTGATTATCAAATCATACCTCAAGGATTTCATGCTGAATTATTTGTCCAATCAGTATCTTCAACACCTTGGGAAGATTTAGTTCCTGTTCTTAATGGAAATATTACTGCTATTCTGGATTTGAACACTACAGCAGTTACAGGACCATGGACAAAGAATTTTTATTTGGCAATTAATGTTCCTGACGATGCAGCTTTAGGTCTTTATACAGGTATTATTACTTATGAGACTGCTACAGGTGTAACAGCTAATACTCCAATAGAAATTACAGTTACTGAAGGTAAAGGAAAAATACTTTATGCAAGGTTATTTACTGATTATGGAATAGATAATCTACTTGGTCAGTATTACTATGCAATTGACGACCTTCTATCAAAGGGAATTGCTGTTAATGAGTATAGATTGTTTAACATAACTGGAGAAGAAAACGTCATTACTGAAGATTTGTTAAATCAATATGACGCTATTTGGTTACCAGATCCCTTTGAGTTGAGACTTGATGAAAATTATACCATTTCTGATTATACTGAAATAACGGACAGTGAAATTACGGCTATTCAAAATTATGTAACAGGTGGAGGAGGTTTATTTATAGACTTCTTAGGATTATCTTCACAGGAAACACCTTCTGGATATAGAAATCTTGGAACTAACATTACAAGATTAAATGAGCTCATTTCTATTTATGGAATTGAAGCTTCATCTGTATTGTTTGATTTTGGTGCTCCAGTAAAAGTACCAGTAACTAAAACCCATGCTGTTACTGAAGGTGTTGATTACATAGATCATTATGGTACAACATTAACTGTCACAGGCAATGCTATTGCTCTAGCAAAATATAATAACAAACCAACAGTAGCTCTCTGGGAGAATTTAGCCGGAGGAAGAGTGTTAATAACTTCAACTAATTTCCATATAGACACACAAGGATATCGTAATTTATACAATGCCGGAACACAAAATCAGATTTTTGCAATAAACTTGTTCAACTGGTTAACTGCTAGAGAAAAAATCACAGCAGATTACCTTGAAGATGAAACAGGCGTAGATTTTGACATATTCTCACTTGATCCACTAGCAGATATTGTAGCTAGTGTTAGACTTGAGGATTCAACTGGAACTTCATTCCAATATGTATCGTTAACTGATGATGGTGGTGGACTATATAGCTACAGACTTACTTATACAAATGAAGGTATCTACACATTTATTCTTGAATCTGCTGATGATAAATGGATAGGTGAGTTTCTATTTGATTCAAGTCCACCAGTAATTACCAGTGGAACTTGGGCAAATTATACTGTTCCAGAAACCGCTAGATTGGATTTCAAGATTCAAGATACGACTACAGACATCATTTCAACGGCTGTAGAACTTAATGGTGGAAGTATCAGTATTTCTGGAACCGGTAAAGTAAGAACCTTTGTTGTATTAGTTTCTTCTCTAATTGAAGGAGACAACACATTGTATGTCTATGCAAGAGATGAAGCAGGTAATATAATTGAAGCCACATATATTATTCCAACAAAGAAGCCAAAAGGAAGCCCAGTGAACACATTTTATGTAATATTAGGGTTGTTATCTATAGCCGCTCTAACTACTCTCTTAAGAAAAAGGAAAAACTAGTTTTTTCCCTCTTTTTCTTCCTTTGGCAAACATTTTTAACACTGTTTTCTTTAGTTATTTTGAGATTCTCACGAGATTAATTACACAAGGGAAGTTTGAGGATTCAAATGGCTATAGCAAAAGGAACAAAGTTCATTGTTTTGTTTTTACTCGCTTTTTCAGCTCTATGTTTCGTTTTGTCATTTGTAATATGGTATTTAACTAGCTTCTTTTGGCATTTTATTATACTCGGTTTAATTGTTATAGCAAGCTCTTTCTTGATTTGGACTTTTAGAAATCCAGAAAGATCCGTTAGTATAGACATCAATAAAATTCTAGCTCCAGCTGATGGAAGAATAATGGAAGTTAAAGAGAAAGAAGGAATAATCTACTGTTTAATTAGAATGTCACCGTTTGATGTTCACATGACAAGAAGTCCAATTAAAGGAAAAGTAACGAAAACAGCCTTCAAGAAGGGGTCTCATTGGCCGGCATATTTTCCAAATTATGCAATGAAAAACCAGAGGAATAAGATTGAAATTATTGATGAAGTAGGAAACATTAGTGCAATTGTAACTCAGGTTTCGGGTATCTTTGCAAGAAGAACAGTTGCTTATGTTAAGGACGGAGATAGCGTAAAACAAGGAGAAGTAATAGGAACCATCAGGTTTGGTTCACTAACAAGTTTAGAAATCAAAAGTGATAAAAAGTTTAAATTTAAGATAGGTAAATCTGATGTAGTAAGAGCTGGGAAGACAGTGTTAGCTGAATGTGATTAAATGGAATGGCAAGATGTAACATTTTTACAAAAAAACTGGATAAAAAAGACAGCTTGGATTTTGGCAAATTTCCTTACTTTTTCAAGCCTGATTCTAGCAATTATTGGAATTGTTTTCACTTTTATTAATCCAACAGATTTTAACTATTGGTTTGCAAAAATAATTGCATTATGTTCAATATTTGATTTTGCAGATGGGAAATTAGCAAGAATAAGCGGTAGTAAAAAACTGGCTGTTGATATTGATACTATTGTAGATTCTATTTCTTTTGGAATCTTTCCAGCTATATACTTGGGTTACACAGTTGCTTCTTGGCCAATACAAACTTGGAATATTGTTGCAGGCATTTTCACAGGATTAATTTATTTAGGTGCAGTATGGTTTAGACTTTGTCGTTTCATTAAGCGAGATCCACTTTATACTCCTTATTTTAATGGACTTCCTAGTCCATTTGCAGGGATGGTTGTTGCTTGTTTAGTTATTTTTCCATACACAGAACAATGGGTAATTATGTTATCGACAGTAATAATTTCAGGATTCATGTTATCAAAAATTCCTTTTCCCTCCTTTAAGGGAGTCCCTACAAAATTTGACATGTTTTGGATAGTATCTACTACACTGTGTGTTGTTCTTTTTGCTGTACTTCCTTTCGATCCAAATTGGATGGTTTACCCTGCATATGGAATTGCAGTTCTAATGATAATTTATCTCATTATGGGTCCAGGTTATGCTATGAAACTTGATGAAACATTAAAATTAGGACTTAAAGAAGATACAGAAGAAATGAAAAGTAAAAAATAAGCTTGATGCTTATTATTTCTTTAATTTTGTTAGAGCTATTTGCTCAAAACCTAAAGCATTCGACATCACAGCATCGGTTGGTTGCAATACTTCATTGGTGTTCTTAACTATGTTAGCTTCAAAGAAGGCTTGTTTTAGGTAATCACCAAAGATATATGCTCCTCCACCACAAACAATAACTTTCTCAATCCACGCATCAGGTGGAAGATTGTTAAGTAGTCGATTGCTTTCGTCAACAATCACATCTGCAATAGATGTAACTGCTTGATCCATTGCTGAGGTAATATCTAGAGCTTTTCCACCAACTAGAATATTTTTCTTACCTTGTTCTATAGCTGTCATCAAGTCAAATGGTCGTATGATTTTGCCAGCTTTTTCTTGAATCGCTCTAGATAGAGCACTTGTTAAACTGTCAACAGCTTCTTCTAAAGAGCCTGATGCAGCTCTCATCATGTTACCTTTATACATACATAGAATGTCAGTAGTTCCATGACCAACATCTACAATTATCGAATCTACGGCAGTTTGAACACCGCTTGTTTTTAATGTGTGCCAGTAAGTTCCGTAAGGTTCTGGTGCAATGAATACTTGCTCAATTAAGATTTTCATCTGCTTTGCTTCACCAGTAGCATCATTTCGAACCTTAATTTCGTGAGTTCCCTTGAGACCTCGGCTTAGTTCTTTACTCTCATTAACACCAGTTGCAATGGGAACACCTGTAGCAACTACAAATTGTTCATAACTGGATTTCATAATAAGACTCAAAATAGCTTTCAAAGCCAAAAGACTATTTTGAATTGATTTCATCTTTCCTTCTGAAGCTAAAGGCTTTCTAATCTCACTTTGCAGCCTAGCTAGTTCACCTATGTAAACTTCTTGTCCTTTTGCATCTTCTATGATAAGATTGTTTAGCCAACTTTTATCAGAAGACATACCTTGCCAACCAGGATTAGGTGTTCCAATAACAGAAGGAATCCTATAACTCTTATCTCCTGAAGTAAGCTTTATTGTGCTTGTTCCTAAATCAATTCCAACAGCATTTGTCATGGGTGCGATAGGCATATTTTTCACCACAGTTTTTATCTCATGATTTCATTATTTAAACCATTTGTAAGTTCACAAGCAAAGCTAATCGCCAAGCTCTTTGCACTTACTGTATTTCATTCTAATATACTTAAATTACTATAAAAGCTCGAGGTTCAATTCTAGAATTTTTTATTCCAATTATTAAAATGTAAAAAGCATAAATTTAAAGGTTTCAACGCCTCAAAGTTGATTAGAAGATTATATACCACTGGAAAAAGTATATAAATGCATGTGCTATTTTATGGCTAGCACACGTAAACCCAGGTGATAACTATGGGTATATTTCAGCAAGATATGGACGAACTAGAGGTGAGGGCCCAGATTGATCGTGTCCTACGACAATCAGCTCAACTATTTACTACTGAGAATGGTAAAAGAGTTCGTTTAAACGAAGCAATTCGTTTGCGAGAATTTAATGCAGCTATGGGATTGATTATAGCTTATAGTGCTGGTGCTTTCTTAAGCGTTGACCGATTTAGAATCGAAGATGCGCATCCCATCCGCTATAAAAGAATCATAAACAGATTAAACTGTTATAGTGGTCAAGTAAACTCAGCTTTAATACTTGAGTTATTACGTCTAAGGGATCAAACTAAGATAAGCAAATATGAACTAATTAGAGTTGTTCAGAGCAAATACTTTAATCATAAACCTGTTGGAACTAGAGATATCACTGAATCTCTTAACAGGATGTTAAGAAAAACAATGGACGAATATTTCAGCTTTGAGAATAGATATTTCAGAAGAGGACCATTTGAACTTCGTATAGTTGAAGTTCCACGCAACACCCCATACGAATTAGCAAAAATTAGTGTAGATAACGTAATTCAATTCTAAACACTCATCTCTTTTGTAAGGAAGTTGTCTTATCTTTTTTTGCTATTAATTGCTTAAAATCAGTCTAATTATTATAATGGATTTAAAACTGGAAAAGAA
>JAUWEG010000008.1 GCA_030608385.1 Candidatus Heimdallarchaeota archaeon | reverse complement strand
AGGTATTTTCAATTGCTACAGAAGTTCATGTGAAATTCTCTGGTTTCTTTGGTGGAAATTATGAGATTGACGAAGAAGCGACAGTGACATACAATAAAGAATGGGGAGTACTTAGCTCATATGAATTAAAATTTAGGTTGAAATCTGATGCGGATGTAGATCAAGCTGAAATTTCGTTAGAAATTACAGATGAAAATATACTAGTTAATGTACCTTTTGGATGGATAGCTGGAATTCCTGTACTGATAACTTTTGGAGTCATAACCTTACAAAGAAAGAAAAGAAACAAAACATAAGATATTTCAGAACAAATTCAAACTCTACCTTTTTTTCCTCTCTCTTTTTAATTATTTATTAAAACTAGACTTTTTTTTTAAGTTTAATTGAACAAATTGAGACCAGTAACTTTTAAATTAGTCAATATTAACCCCTTCCCTCTAACAAATCATTTAAAAGTATGGAAGAGAGAAAATACTATAGGAAAGTGGTGTAATAGTGAGCCAAAGAATTTTCAAAATTTCGTTGCTAGGAGAAGGCGCAGTCGGTAAGACAAGTATACGTCGAACTTACCTAGGAGAGAGTTTCAAAGAGGGGTACATGATGACCATAGGCGCTGACTTTGCTGTCAAAAAAATGATCCATAAGAACGTTGATTACACACTACAGATTTGGGATTTAGCTGGACAACAGAGATTTTCAGCCGTTCGTGAAGTTTACTATCGTGGAACAGCTGGTGCATTATTAATTTTTGATATTTCTCGTCCTGAAACTTATTCTATTCTTCCCAATTGGTTGCATGAGCTTATCCGTAACAATAAGAACCGTATAGTTCCACTTGTTTTAATTGGAAATAAGGCTGATCTTCGTGAAAGTACACCTAATGCTGTGCCAAAAGAGTATGCTCAAGAATATGCTGATCAGCTTTCTGAATGGTCTGGTTTTTACATTCCTTACGTTGAAACCTCTGCTAAGACTGGTCTGAACGTTGAGTCTGTTTTCAATATTTTAACCGAAAATATTTCTGCTTATTTTGAAAAAATGACTGTTGAAAATAAGTAATTATTTAATTTTCTTTTAGTTTTTCTACATACTAATTTATTTATATCTGTGAAAGTTTCTCATCTTGTTGGAGTAATCTTTATGATCAAATCTATTGATATTCTGAATTATCTCTCTGAGAACAATTTTGAGCTCTCAACTGGTGTTCCTTGTTCCTATTTTAAAGAGCTCCTTATTGAGCTTGACAAAAGTGCTGATATACAGTATATTGCCGCAACTAGAGAGGATGAAGCTGTTGGTATCGCTTGTGGTTATTATCTTGGAAAAAAGAATTGCTTCTTGATTATACAAAATTCTGGTTTAGCTACGATCGGAGATGCTTTTACCTCCCTTGCTCAACTCTATGAGATTCCCCTATTGATATTTGTCAGTTATCGCGGGCTTGAACCTGATAAAACCTTTCCTGAACATGTTATAATGGGGAATGTTACTGAAGCTGTTCTGAATGCTTATGGAATTCCTTATTGGAACATGAAAGGAGAAAATTGGAGAAAAATTCTAGATGAAGCTTTGGAGCGTATGAAAGAAGATTCTTCTGTAGTTTGTATTCTTGTTGAAAAGGGGGTTATTATCTGATGAGAGGTAAAGAAGTCATCGCATCTCTAAAAGAATTTATCTCCGATGATACACTTATTGTTAGTTCAAATGGTAATGTCAGTCGGCAAGCTTACAACTTTTTACCTCAACCTCAAGTCTATCTTAGAGGGAGTATGGGGTTACCCATGTCTATTGGCTTAGGGCTAGCATTAGCACAACCAGAGAAACAAGTATTAGTTATAACAGGTGATGGAAATTTCTTAATGGGTTTGAGCTCAATGACCACCATAGGAAATTACAAACCTCCCAACCTCAAAATAATCATATTAGATAACGCGATCTATGCAACTACTGGAGGGCAAGAAACTGTTTCGTCAACTGTAGATTATCTCAAACTGTTGGAAGGATTTGGAATTCAACATTATGGGAGTTTAAACTCGATCAAAAGTCCTTCAAAATTACTTGAAGCCTTTGAAATTCTTCTAACCAGCAAACAAACAACTGTTTTGCACATAAATGTAGAAGAAGATATTGAGAATTTAGAAAATATCCCTTGGCAACCTAAAGAAATCAAAAATAAATTTATGGAGAAAATTTGATTGAAGATAGTTCTTAAATAATACGAGAGAGAGGTAAAAACATGGAGATTTCAGTTCAGTGCTTTGGACAGATAAGAACAATAACTAAAGAAAGATATGTTATTTTAAGCGTTCAAGATAAAATAACTATTACTAAAGCATTGGATATTTTTGTTTCTAAATATGGTCCAGAACTAGAAAAATTACTCTATACTGATGGGAGAATAAGAGAGTTTTACTTCATACAACTAGACAAAGATAACATCAAAAAAGATGATCTTGAAACAACCATTGTCAAAGCAGATCAAGTAATCTCTATCATTCCTTTTATCTCTGGAGGATAAGTTAAAACTGAAGGTTTAGGGGAGAGAAGCTAGCTACATAGACATAAAAGATGGGGATAATGCAGCTATTAGGATAATTTGCTAGCTTCTACTAATATTATAAGTACTTTAGAATATAAACTCGGCAAAAATTTCTACCAGATAGAGGAAAAACAAATTTTCTGTGAAACATTTTAAAACTCAAACTCGAGAATATCTTATGGTTCACAGAATTAGACACAAAGTTGTTAATAATCAGATAACAGTTTTTGCTCTTCTTGTAACTGGTTTAGGATTATTAGGTCTAGCTGTTGCATTAATTTCCAAACTTCTTGAATATGAAGCAACTATTCCACAATATTCTACTTTGCTATCAATATTCATCTATGTGTTTGCCTTTCTTGGATTTGCTTTATTGGTTTTAGGCTGTTTTGGAGCTATTAAATCATTGCAAATGAAAGGAAGTATAGAAGAATATGATATAGAACGAGAATTTTCGGAAGTTGGTTCTTATCTTACTTCTGGTAGTCGAAGTAGATTGCAGATTATAAGACCAGAAGGTCCTAGGAAAGTAGAAGAAGAAGTAAGTCACAAGGAAAAAACTACACAAAAAGCTGTTGTCAAAGAGGTCAAGAAATCTATAGTTAAGCCAGTCGAGAAAGCTAAACCTGCAAAAGCTGTAAAAATGGATGATATTTCTTCTAGTGATTTCACATACGAAGATGGTCTTCAGAGTATAGTTGATAGATATAATACTGAAAAGGTCATGAAAGCTTTTCGCAATTGGTATAACACATTGATGATGACTTTTCCAGATATCTCTAAATCCTACTTATTCAAAATAAATGGAGGAGAAGGAATAGAACTCTCAGAAGGTGTTGACGAAGAAGCAGCCGTTCAAGTTAAAATGGATTCAACTGTTTTTGTTAAAATGATGACAAAGAAGATAAATCCTGTCAAGGCCTATTCTAGTGGCAATCTTGAAGTTAAAGGCGAAATGAAAAACATGCTTAAACTTAGGAAGTTAATGTTCTAGAATCAAAGTGTGAAAAAAAATGAAAGCATACATAACAGCTGAATTCTCACCAGAAGCTCTTGAAGAACTTAAGAAAATTATAGGGGATGAAATAGTTTACGAGAGTTGGAGAGAGACAAGTAACCTTTATTTCAATGATGAAGATCTTATCCAGAAGATAAAGGAAATAGGTGCAGAAATATTCATTTGTGAGGGAGATAACGTCAAAAAAACTGTTTTAGAAAATATTGATTTAAAGATAATAGGTTCAACTCGTGGGGATCCAAACAATATAGATTTAGAAACAGCAACAGCAAAGGGAATTCCTGTTCTTTTCGCTCCTAATCGAAATACAGTATCTGTAGCAGAATTGACTGTTGGGTTAATACTTTCCTTAGCAAGAAAATTACATTCTATTGAAAGAGTCTTACACACGGAAAATAAGTTTGAAGTAAATGATTTCGCTGATTATATCAAATACTATAATGAATTCAAAGGATTTGAACTTCAAGGGAAAACAATAGGGATAGTAGGTTTAGGTAGAATAGGCTTTACTGTGGCTAAACTTTTGCTTCCTTTCAGAGTTAAATTCCTTGTTTATGACCCTTATGTGAATCCAACACGATTAAATGCTATTCAAGGAGAAGAAGTTGAATTAAACACCCTTATGTCAAAATCAGACATAATAACTGTTCATTGTTCACCTATTGATGAAACAGACAATATGATTGGTGAAGAACAGATTGCTCTGATGCAAGAACATTCTTTGTTTATTAATACAGCCAGAGCTTCAGTAGTGGACGAGTATGCTCTACTAGATGCCTTGAAAGAGAAAAAAATAGCAGGTGCTGCCCTAGATGTTTTCTCAGTTGAACCTGTTGATCAAGACAATGAATTCCTTGAGTTAGATAATGTGATTGTCACCCCTCACATAGGAGGTGATACTTCTGATACTAATCATCGACATGCAATGATGATGGTGGATGGAATCAAACAAATTCTCAACAAAGAGATTCCTGAAAATATCATGAATCCGGAAGTTTTGGAGGGTTATACAGCCGTTCAGAAGCAATATGATCAGACTCAAGAACTCGAAGACATTCAACCTTCTCTTTACCATTATGAAGGAAAAATACAACAGATGATCGATGTTTGCAATGAGATGATCAGAAGGGAATATATTGTTGGAACTGCTGGAAATGTTTCAGTTAGAGTTAAATTGCCCAATGGTCAAGATGCGTTTCTTGTAACTCCTAGTTCAGTTAAATATGATGAGATGGATATCGAAGATATTGTCTTAATTGATAGCAATGGAGATACCATAATAGGTAGAAGAAATCCTACTTCTGAAAAAAGAGTGCACTTAGCAATCTATAAAGCTAGAGGAGATATCAAATCAATAGTTCATTCTCATGCTCCTTATTCTACAGTTTTATCAATTGCTAGAATGCCAATAGGTCCAATTGTCGATGAAGTTATTCCTTTCATTGGAGGATGTGAAGTTGCAGAATTTGGTATGGCTGGTACTGATGAACTAGCTGATAATGCTGTTGCAGCTTTAGGAGAAAATCTCGCTGTATTTATAGCAAACCATGGTAATGTGGCTTGTGGTTCAGATTTGGACCAAGCTTGGACTGTGTGTCAACAAGTAGAAATGGCAGCAAAGATTCAATACAGAGCTTCTCTTTTAGGAACTATTTATGCTATACCTGAAGAAGCTGAAGAAGCAGAAAAAGAGATCTATGATATAATGAAAGATATGAGTGAGTAAGTTCTGAGGGCTTATCAAAACTTTAAACTCGTTTTCCATATTTTTAATTTGTACTATCTTAGTTTATTTATAACTTAAATTAAAAAAATAAAAAAGCAGGAAATATTTTGTTATTCCCTATTATCCATGTGAATGTATTATTTTGGAGGTCCTTGTGCTTGCATTTTTGCGACGAGTTTCTTGTTAGGTCCAAGTTGCCATTTTAGGAATATTAGCAATAAGACAATGATTGCAATTGCTAATAGCCATGCTGGCCAATAGGCTCCCCAGAATACAGGCCAGGTCCACACGATACCCCATGCCATTGCAGCAGGTACACCGTGTAAGATGGTCATTAGTGCGAATGGTATTCCTGTAGCTATTGGAATGATAATCATTATATCTACTAAGACACCCCAAATCCAGAACTTCAATGAACTCTTTGAAAACATAAGTTCTCTTGAAGATTTCGCTCTGAAATCTGCTCTGAAATCATACTGCACCATAAACATTGCTACTGGTCCTATAATGAAGACAAAGAAGAACCATGCAAGAACGAGTGCGACTGCTAGTCCTAATCCTACATTCGCGAAGTAACTCCCAGCTGCGCCAGGTGCAGTCCAATCTTGTTGTATTGCAGAAACTATTACAGTCATCAATAAGGAGAACCAGAATATTAGCCATTCAGCAAAATAAGTAACAGACATAAACTTGCCTTTTTCAGCATTTGCAAAAATAGACCCACGTCCTTTCACTTGAAAATGAAAATAGTCCCAAGGCCATTTAAATCCTTTTTTTTCTTGATCAGTCATTTAAATTACACCATATATCGTCAATAATTCTGCTAATATAGATGAGATAGATATTTTGAGTTATTTTTTCCCATTGAATTATTTAGTAGATTTGTATCACTAAGACGATAGAAAAATTAGTCTTTGTTGCATTTATAAAAACCTTATCTCACACCTAATTACAAGAATTTGTAAACGTATTTGTTAATGAACACTGTTCTTTAAAAAAGGATTAGAAGGCTCCGTTTGGTAAATTACGAATCTCAACAAATTTGAATCCTTATTTCAAGAATTTGTATTTCATGCACTTAGAATATTAGTTCAGTAGCAAAATTTTAGTAAAAATTGACAAATACATTCAGACTTTGACTAGCTAGATTTTAGTGATTCTCTTCCATTTATTATATTTCTCTTGAAGTTTTTCTGTCATAGTAGAACGAGGTTCGATGTTTGTTAGTTCTCCTTTCTCTGCCAAATATTTATTCAAGTCTGAAGGATTCTTAATTTCCCCACTAGCTACATCACACAATATTAACAGGCCTTGAATCGATGCTTCATGATTTGATAAATGTTTAACAGGGATATTATGAAGATCAGCTATCCTTTGGCTTAGTAATTTATATCTAGATGGCCCACCTAGTATTGATAGTGAGATTTTTTCTAATTGAGCAATTTCCTTAGCAATTTCTATATTTCTTGAAACAGCAAACATTATATTATCAAATACTGCACCAATTAACTGCTTCTGAGAAATGAAAAATTCATCTACTCCGCCTGGACTAGGAAAATAGAACTCACCACCTGACCTTTCACTACTAACTGATTCTAATGTAGAAGGGCCAAGATTGGCAAATACACCTTGAGAGGAAACTAATTCAAGAGATTCTTCTTGTTCAAATTCATCAAACTCCTGATATTGTTTCCCTAGATCTTCATATTGTTTTACTGTTGGTTCTGATATTCCTTTCTTATTCTTAGAAACGAAAAGATGTGCTGCCCATTTAATGACTTGACCTGTGATACCCATATTTGATTCCACAATATAGTTATCACATAAATTTTTCACTGAAATTCCTGTAGACCATACTCGCTCTGTTTTGCCTATGTAGAACTTCTCAGCAACAGCTTGAACATGTGTAGTGGTCCCGAGAACTACTCCAATATCACCAGGATTGATAGAATTTGATGCTAACAAAGCTGCTTGAGTATCAGTGATCCCTGCTACTATTTCTGTATCAGAACTAAGTTTGAGTTTGTCTTTAATTTTACTCGAAACATTACCTACTATTTCTCCTGAGAGAACAGGATATGGGAAAAAGCTATCATCAATGTCAAAGATAGAATACCATTCATCATGCCACAATTTTTTTCGAACATCAAAGAATCCTGATTCCATAGCACTTGTATAATTTGTATGAAATTCTCCTCCAAGTTTCATCAATATCCAGCTATCCAGAGGGATATAATGAGCAATTGTTTTGTTATCAATGAAATCTGGGTTGTTTCGCAACCATTCAAACCTAGCAGGAGGCATTAAAAAGCTAGGAAAATGACCGGTAGATTGATACAGACTTTCTCCAGTTAATTCAGTAAATTGCTCATCAATTTCATCTCCATAATGAATACCAAGAATATCAAAACTCGATCCGATATACAATGGATTGAAATCTTCATCTGAAAAAACACAACTAGGTCTAATTGTACTTGAAGTGATAAATCTAATCTTCTGAGGGTCAATTGACGTTTTCTTAATCGTTTTCTCAGCTAATTGAAGCAAGTTCTTCCAATAATCAGTTATCTTCCAAGATCTTCCGAATCCATCTTCAGATCGTACAACTTCTGGAATAATACTTTCTAAAGCAATAATTGAATTATTTTCATCTGCAATAGCGCACTTGAGTATTTTTGAACCTGCATCAAAAACCATGCGATATTCCATAGAAATTGATGAACTCTTTAGATTTTAAATATTTAGTAAAAAAGAACACCTTTATTGGATTTTCCTAAAATCTTATTTAGACCAATTTGTATTGTAGAATCATGTCTGAAATGAAACTCCCTAAAATTGGATTAGGAACCTGGGTACTCAAACCTCATGAAGCCAGATACTCAACCATTCAAGCTATCAAACTTGGATATAGATTCGTGGATACAGCACAAGCATATCGAAATGAAAAAGGAGTAGGAGAAGGATTGCAAGAGGTTTTTGATTCGGGAATTGTTAAGAGAGAAGAAGTAATTGTAGCAACCAAAGTTTTTCCAATGAGGGTAAGACCTAAAGCAGCTGTAAAGGCAACATATAAGTCGCTGGAAAGACTTCAATTGGATTATGTGGACATTATGTATATCCATTATCCAGCATTTGTGCTAGGATATTCTCATAAGAAGACATTAGGAGCTCTAGGAGAACTAGTTGATGAAGGGAAAATAAGACACATAGGAGTTTCGAATTTCACTCCTAATCAAATAACAGATGCACTTGAGGTTATAGATAAACCAATCTATGCAAATCAGATTGAACATCATCCTTATCTGAAACAGGAGTCTGTTTTGAAGTTTCATAAAGATAAAAACATAATTCAAGTCTCATATTCACCTTTAGGAAGAGCTAAAGTACTGAAAGATCCAGTAATCAATGAAATAGCGGAAAAGAATAAAGTAAGTGCAGCTCAAGTTTGTTTGGCTTGGGTAATTAACAAAGGGGCTTATCCAATACCTAAAGCAACTAGTCTTGACCACTTAAAGGATAATTTTGCAGCGTTGGATTTACAACTTCCAGATGAAGATATTGAAAAGATTGATGCAATCGATAAGCATGAAAGGTATGTCCATCCTCCAGTTGTTTCACCTAAAGAATGGAAAAAGAAAAAATAATCCTTAGAATAAAGGATTAATCTGATTATGACATGAATTTTGTACAAATTCTTTAGAAGTGCCTGGGCACATCATGGGGACGTCACATCCCCTCCTACCCCGCCCACATCTTCATACAAAGATGCTTACGGTTCGCTTTTGGATGGTTGTTGGATGTAGACCCGAGGATCACCATAGTACTGGTGCATATCTACAATCCTTCATAGTTGAATGTACGCCACACTATATAAACACCAAAAAATGTACAAAAAGTTTCTTATAACGCCTGATTATTTCCTTTTTCAACTCTATATCTTCTTCCTTATGGATCATATCCCAAACAGGTGTCTCCTCTATTCCATTTGAACTTAAAACTGATAGAGCTGTCATTCTAATATTTTTATCTTGATCGATAATTATCTTTCCTTCTTCTAGCAATTGGTCTATTCCTTTTAGTAATCTCTGATAATCTGTTAGCAGATTAGTATCATGACTAATTAGTTTCATCAAATCATCAAGATTAATTTTTTCTTTTTGTTTTAGAATCCGTTCTATATTCTCCTCAAAAGAGTTTTTAGCAACTTCCTGTGTTTCTTTAGTATCTCCCCAAATAAGTGCCATGTCAGTCAAATAATAAATAAGAATTGATTATAAAAACATAACATCATTCAGATATATTGGTAATAAGAAGATTTAGTGTAGTTACTATTGAAGACAATAACTTTTTTATAACCTCAAAAGAAAACTCTAGTTTATGAGTGGATTAGACCCTCAAAAGCCTAATTTAGTTTTTAGTTTGTCACCTGTTAAATCATTTCATAAAGACAAGTTGAAGAGTTTGTGTGATGCGAAACTCAATATTACTGGAGCCATTGTCAAGCATGATGCAGAAGCATCATTGCAAGATTATTACAAGTATGATTACGTAGCCTTAGGTGGAAGACCTGTAAGAAAGAGAAAGAGACGACTAAACGAGAAGAAAAATCGCAAAAGATGTACAATTCAAATAGAAATAACAAACAATGATATGGAACCGGATCATGAATGGGAATTGATCATTTCTCTTAGTGGAAGACAGGGTGATAGAAAACGAAGAAGTAAACGAAGATACCCTATTGTGCAGATGTTCAAAACGTATGAACCGATAATTACTCGTTACACTGATGAAGAAACTGGTAAAGAAAAAGAAGAATCTTCTGATAAAATTATTCGACCTTTAAGAAAGAAGACAAATGAACCAAAATACATGTCTCCTATGCTAGAATCAACAAGGAGAAAAAGGTTAACAAGAATTAGAAGGTTCTATACTAAAGTACGAGATCCACCAGGAGAACCAATTAAAATCTATATACTTAAGCAACATTTCAGCCATCCACCCTCAGGAGCCAATAAACCAAAAGACGAAAGAGAAACATTAACCTACACATTTAGATTAGCTGGTAAGCGTCGAGACTTTGATCAAATATTGTTTTTCCATCAAGTGAACATGTTCATACCCGTACAGGAACAACGTTCGTTAGCACAGATAAGAACTGATATGTATATAGCTGAGAGACAAAGCGAATTGGAAGCAGCAAGAGAAGAAGCAATAGAGGAAGATATCAGCGAAATAGAAACAGAAATACGACTATTGGAAGAAGAACGTAGAATACTTGTACAAGAAAGATGATAGCACAAAAACATAGGTTAATCTGAAAACTAAACTGAATAGAACAGGTAGTTTATCTAGTCTAGCTTAGGAATTCAACATCTAAACTACTGAGTTTCAAAAAAATGTTTCAATTTCTTTTGAACAACCTTAGTCTCAACTTTTTTCCAAGTGCTCTTGCCAGATTTAAATTGTTTTAACCACCAGATTTTGATACGATAATCTTTATCTACACAAGATTTGGGAATCCAGACAGGTTCAATAGTCAGACCATCAACGGTAGCATAATAAGATTTGAAGGATTCAGCAAGAATATAATCAATAGTATAGTCAGAGAATTCTTCATCAGTTCTAGGTGATTCCAAAAGCATAATACTTTCATTAAAGAAAAAAGAAAGAAAATATAAAAAGACCAAGAAAAATGGCTAATCTGTTAGAAATGAAGGACTGAAACAATGGAAGATTATCTCTTTTTTTTGTTTCTCAAGTTTAGTATAACTGAAATTGTAAAAAGTAAAAGAATTATCACATCAATAGAGGTACTAGTAAAACTAGTTTCTTGAGGTTCATTTAGTCTTGTTAGTTCATCAATTATTGTCTGATATTTTTCTTTTGCAAAATTGCTCCAACTCGGACAAGGAAATCCATAATAAATATCGTAATCGTAGCATTCAAGGTTTTCAGGAAGAGCTCCTAATTTATATATTAATTCTACGAAATAAGTTGAATTTATAGTACTATTTCTCAACATCTGTACCATAATTCCCCAAGTTTCTTGTAAGAGAGTATGTTCTACAACAATGGTATCATGAAAATAGTAAACCGTTTCTTCTAAAGTCGATTGAGCTAAACTGTAATTGAAATAAAGGAAGAATGTACCATATGAACTCATCAATAGTTCATAGATATCTGTTCTTGTTTGACCTAAAGTAGTATTAAAAGCAAGCTCATTAAGAGGAAATTGATCAATTCCCTTAGTTAACCAAATAGCTTGTCCTTCAGGAGAAACAACAAATTGCAAAAACGTTTCTGCACCTTCTTGATTGTCACAATTAATTCCAAGAGATATGTCACAGAAATCAATAACTGCATAACCCTCAGGTATGATAAACTCAGTATCAGTATTTTCTCTCATAGCAATAAAACCATAAGATGAAGTAGTCATTGCTATTCCTACTTCACCACTAACTACCGCAGCACGAGTGCTAACTGAACCTGGATAAATACCTGCGTTAGCTCCCATTCTAGTCAAAATAGACCATCCATCCTCCCAACCGAATGCTTGAAGAACAGTTTGATAAATTCGAGTGTTGGCTGTGCTCAGAGGTGGATCACTCATGCCTATGGAATTAACATCAGAGTTAATATAATATATGGGACTTGCTAATCCTTCCCACGTTATAGGAACAGGTAACCCATATGTGTCCAAAAAATCATGATTAACTGTATATCCATATGTTCTAAAGGCAGTTCCAAACCAGACTAATTCAGAGTCATTATAGTGTTTTGTTTCTAGTCCACATATACCATCTGGGATATTTTCATTTATGTAATCCAAAAGAGTGGAATTAGTTATAGGCTTAAGAAGATTCCATTCTTCTAAATTGTGAAAATAATCTGTTTGAAACCCCCAAGCTAAATCAACAGATTTAGATGGATCTTGCAGAAGTTTTTTCCATCCATCTTCCGTTGTAGCTTGTCTGAAATCAATATCAGTAATTCCAAGATTAATTGCTTGAGGTGTCTCTAAGAAGTGCGTTTTAAACGCAGTAGTTGTTGTAGTATCTAAAGTAGTTACTATTGTTAAGATATTGTCAATTTGGAAAGATTCGGAACCTTTACCATCAATTATATTCTGTTTGTTAGAAGTGAAGAAAGATAGAGAAAAAATAAGAAGAAACAGTGAGATTTTGATTATGTTCTTATCCCATCTCAAGAGTTTTCAGCTCAAGACATCTAAATTATCAAATCAATAAGTTAAGTTTTTTTGAATATAAAAACTTGTTCGAAAATTTTACTCACATATTTCGTATGTTCATATTTCTGCACACATACTAGGTATTTTCTCGGTATATACATCACTATTTAAACTGAAAAATAGTCCGAAAGTAATCCAAAAGTAACATTGCCTTACACTTAAACAAACAGCTAAGTAAAGCCGCTAGTGTGAGTGCTTTTTTGTCGGGATTTAAAACACAATTGTAATGCAACAAGAGAACGTCGTTGTTACGATTTTCCAGAATCCAGAAAATATGGAAATTTGTAACAACGTTTAAATATTCATAGGAAAACGTAAACTTGAGTTCAATTTAGCTGGTGGAAGAGTTAAATGAAAGTAAAAAAATCAATTGGGGTATTATTTGTAGTATCTTTGTTTGCATTATTAGCAAGCTCGAACATTCTTGTCAATTCAGGTCCTGTAGAAGATGAACCAATAGGAGCAATGCTTCCCGGTGGCGCAGGTCCAGTAGAAGATGAACCAATAGGAGCAATGCTTCCCGGTGGCGCAGGTCCAGTAGAAGACGAGCCAATAGGAGCAATGCTTCCTGGTGGCGCAGGTCCAGTAGAAGACGAGCCAATAGGAACAATGCTTCCTGGCGGAGCAGGTCCAGTAGAAGATGAACCAATAGGAACAATGCTTCCCGGTGGCGCAGGTCCAGTAGAAGACGAGCCAATAGGAACAATGCTTCCTGGCGGAGCAGGTCCTGTCGAAGACGAACCAATAGGTTCTCACGCAGTTAATGTTTGCATGATCTAATTACGCTGACAATAAATAAAATTAAGAATCGCCAGAAAACCCCACCCCCTTTCCTCAAATTCTCGGCGAATAAAGGAATATGGAGACGTCCGTGAGGTCGAGACGTCCCTCCTGATTTCCTTTGGAAAGGTTCTGGCACACCAGTTTAACCGAACTCAAAAGCAAGGGGTCAAACCACAAGAAACAATATTTAGAGGTCTAAATGGGTTCTCTCACTGGGGAAAAAAGAGAGGAGCTTGTACAGGATTTCGCATGTTGTATCTACTATATAATATGCATATCTTGTATAACTTCCTTCTTTAGTTCCTGTTGTTTCTTGCACTTAAAAAAAACTACACAAAAACTAAAGAGGAACTAAAATGGATCAACTAAACATACTTGATCAAAAAATCTTAAATGTGTTACAAAACCATACACTTGAACCATACTCTAAACAAGCTGAAAGGCTGGGTATTTCTCCACAGACCATGATTCGTCGCGTTGAATCACTTAAGGAAAAAGAGATACTTCGTTTTCCAATTGCTTCATTTATTCCTGAAAGACTTTCCCTCTCCAGATATGGTGTGATGTTCTCAATTTCTTCTCTCCACCAGTTTACATTGTTACAGAACGCCCTATCTGAACACAAATACATTCGAGCGTATAATCGCTTTTATGGGGAAAACTTCGGAATTTATGCCCATTTTGATCTTCCACCAAATACTGAAGCAATTTTCACCAAATATCTTGAATATCTGTTAAACGAAGAGTACTGTGATAGCTATTTCACCATGAAATCTATGGGCTATCGTTTATCTCAACCTGAGCCACTTAAAAGATACTCCTCCGAAACTGAGAAATTAAAATTCGATGTAATCTCTTTCTGGGAAAAGAGACTTAACAAGAGTACCACACTACCTAGACTACCTTCTGCTATAGATTCTAATTTAATTGAACCACTTCATTTCATGCTATTAAGAGACTTAACAACATCTGTTAGAAACGGTACCACTATTGATATCCGCTCAAAACAAACTGAACTTGTCAAACATTATAGAGATTATTACGAGAGTTTGGCAAAGAAGATTAAGTTAACAGATGCTGAAGAAGCCTGTCTTTACAACCTTAGTTCGTTTTTCGATACTAAGAACATGCCTAAAAATGGAAACGGCAAAACCATCGTCTCTGATGCAGCTAAAGTAGAATTCGGCAGAAAGTATTACAGCTTGGTTTTTAACAACCTTATAACTAATCCTCGATGGAACTTTAGTCGAAAACTGTCTGAACAACATGTTACTAGAGCATATTTTATTGAAAATATTCCTGAACAAGAAAAAGCACAACTTTTCCGCTTCTTAAATGAAGAAAAAATACCCTTCCAAACAGCTTTTGAACTCTTTGACAAAGGAATATTCCTCAGGCTCTCAATGCCTCCTTACTATGATTCTAAGATAAATTACCTTATCTGGAGCTCATTTAAGGATCATAAGATATACTCCCTAGATTTCTTCGGAAAACATGGATTGTATTGGACCTTCGAATTTGACAGCTATGATTGGGCTAAAAAAGGTTGGAGAACAGATGATGAATGGATGTACGAAAGTGTCATCGATAAAATCAACGATAAACTTTCAAACGGAACATATGGTAACTACAAGAAAGATCAGGAAGCCTATCTCCGTAAACACATCGCAACCAATGGAAATAGTAATGGCAATGGTAATGGCGTAACTGCAACTACAACTCAACCACCACCTGAAATAACTATAAGGGGCAGTTAAGCAACAACACAAAAGATTGAATTGGAGAATATTCTCCTTACTGGAAACCTACTAGTCTACCTCTAAATGGGGGGTAGAATTAGCAAGTTAATGACAGTAGGATAGAGTATCACAGGATATTAGGTAAGGTATTTAGTTAACCTTCGAAAGATAAATGTGAATTATACTAGATAATTCCTCTTTAGAACAGAAACCTGTCAGAGTATGCTCTAACTGCACTAAACCAAATTTAGTTAAATCATAATTATCCATTATTGGCAGTTTAATTTTGTATCTCATATTGCTTTTTGAGATGATTATTTTCCCAGCTTTTGTTGTTATTATTAAATTCCCCAAAGCACTATGATGTTGAACTAATCCTTGTTTTTGTAAATTTGTTAGCCATGTTTTGTTTTCAAAGATCATTGTTCCACTAAC
The DNA here is from genome assembly GCA_030608385.1 of Candidatus Heimdallarchaeota archaeon. Lineage (GTDB taxonomy): Archaea > Asgardarchaeota > Heimdallarchaeia > Heimdallarchaeales > Heimdallarchaeaceae > UBA460. The sequence continues at coordinate 29,449 of JAUWEG010000008.1, read as the reverse complement.
ATATGTTACTGAGATATAAGAAAAGAATCCCAAACATGCGAAAATCAAGGTGTAAACAGACCATCCAGGTAATTGTTCATTAAACAGCTTACCTATCCCTTCAACCATTGGAGTGTCTATGCCTGTAAAAAACGTTTCCTGATCTTGAAATTCTTGTGTAAAAATAGTAAAAGGTACTCTTGAATCTGAAGCACTAAAAGAGGCTAGAAAAACGGTTAACAAGATTATCGATACACCTAAAATGGCATAGAGAATAATCTTCATCCAATTTCTGGATATATTTTTATCTGCCCTAAGTAATGATTGTACTTCAGTAGTTCTCATCGTCATTTTTCTTTCCCATCAAATCATCTATTACTTTAAGGTAGTCCGCACCATGTGATTTAGCTAATTCTATTAAACGCTTAAGGAGCCCATTTTCATGATTTAATCTAATGCTTGCCACCTTCGGAGTCAGTTTGTCTAGAAAGATCAGTTCTCTTTCTTGCAAGTCATCTAGTATTCCTCTGTAGATTGTTCTAGCTTTCATCGAATATCCTAGTAATGTAGATAATTGGGTTGCTGTTATGGCTTTTGGGTAGAGATGAGCTAGTATCAGCACTGCTCTTATCTTGTTTGCTCCTAAAGTACTCAGTAATAGGAGTAGTTCGTAATCATTTTTCTCTACTTCAGAATCCATCGGAATATCTAATGATTGACCCTATATAAAATTTCCATCACAAACATATAGTGTTTATTGTGTCTTCAACTACACAAAATAACGTTTGGAGACTTTAAGGTTAGAAACTAACTAGTTTTGCTCCTTCTCCAAAAATCTTGGTGTTTAAATACTTATTTCTTTCTTATCTAATGTTGATATGCTCCACATATCACCACTAGCATTCTTGCTAGTTTTTAACCACCAGCAGAGCTTATGGAAGGGACCCCCATCCCTTCCCAACTCGTTTTCCATCCTAGTTTATCCTACGCTAAATTTATATGAAGGCACGTTATAATCTAAGCGATGGCATCTAGTCCAGGTGAATTATGGATTAAACTTGCTCAAATGGGAATTATCTCTTTAATTTTAGGGTATTTTATGTATAGAAGATATAGGGATAAAATTACAGGTTTTACATGGTTTATTTGGTTATTTGGACTAGTAATCTTACAAGGTATCTTTGAGATAATTATTTTCATTCTTTGGTATGTTTATGGTTATTTGGATTATACTGATATTGTTAATGCAAGTTCCCTTTTCGAGATTCATATGATTCCTTCAGCAATTGCTTTATTCGTTCTGTTTCTCTATTTGGAATTCATGCGCCACGAAAAACCAAATACATTCATGCTAGCTACAGCTTCAACACTACTTGGGAGTTATCTTATCGTGCTTATTCTTGAACTTGTTTTCAAACTGGAGTATGGTTTGATTAATCCGGAATATAGAGTATCAAGAATTATTCTTAATATTTTCCAAGCTTTTGTTTTAGGTGAAGCGTTTTATGTTTATATACAAGATACAATACGTGCAGAATATAAGAAACTCAAACGTATTAGTTTGATCATTGCTACTGCTACAGGAGTTGGCTTTATTGCAGCTTTTCTAAAGATCTTTGAGCGATGGACACAAAATTTCTTTCAAGTTTATGGAGCTATCCCTTTCAGCTTGACTTTTGGAATTTTAGCTTTAGCTTTCATCTTCAATCCTTTCTATGTTTATCTCTTACCTGCTAAGATTAACAAAATACTCATCTTCAATGATGCTGGTCTTTTACTTTATTCTGTAAGTATAGGAACTAAAGAAAGTGAAAAAGCTTATCAAGACATTCTTGTCACTGGTACAATCACTGCTTTGAAATTGCTTATTTCTGAAACAACAGGTGCAAAAACGGACTTAAGAAAAGTTAGTTTTAGAGACAAGAAACTCATCGTTGTAGAGAATAAAGACAGAAATATCACTACCTTAATCATTGGTGATAGTGATGCTTGGATCCTTCAAACAGCTGCAAAGCATTTTACAGAAAACTTCTGTGAGATGTTCAAATCTGCTATTAACAAATTTGATGGTAATGTTGCACAGTTTGAAAAGGCAAATGATATCGTAAGACAAGTATTCCCCTTTGTTCCTCCAGAAGAGATAATTGGAGATAGAGTCTGAGTGTATATCTTATTCAAAAGAGAAAGTATATTCCTTTAATCCTAACTCATCTCTCATGGATACAAGATCTTCTTGAATGCTCCTACTCAATGGAACGCCTTTTTCCTTAACCTCTTTTTCTGCATCAAATTCCTTTTCTCCTGCAGTGTAGATTCTAACAGCATCTGGTACTTTGTCTGAATTCCTTAGTCCTCTACAGATGCCTCCAGTTATTGATTTAAATGTGTCCAGACCCATGAAGAATTCAGGATCAATTGCTATGAAGAAATGACCTACTTTGAAATGAACCTTGTTCCCATCTTTATCTAAACCAGACAGTTCTTTCAGGAAAACTCCCCCTTGTAAAGCTGAAGATAAAATTTCCACTACTGTTGCATATCCATATCCTTTATGTCCAGATAACTCTTCCCCAGCTCCCCCTAGAGCTAATAGAGCAGCTTTGTTTTCAACAAAATCCTTTAACAATTGAGCAGCATCTGTTCTACTCTTACCTGTTTCTCTATCGATAACAACTCCTTCTGGTAAAGGGGTATTGTCCCTTGCTGCAATTTCCACTTTTCCTCTCTGAATAATTGATGTTGCACAATCTAGAACAAATGGATAATCCTCATCAGTTGGAAAACCAAATGTTAGTGGATTGGTTCCATACATTGGTTCTCCTCCAAAAGTTGGTGCAACAGCTGGACGTGCATTAGTTCCTGTTATCCCAAGACATCCTTCTTTAATTGCCATTAAGGGATAATAACCCGCTATTCCATAATGAGTACTATTTCTAACAACGACCATTCCTACACCGTACTTCTTAGCTTTGTCTATTGCCAATTTCATTGCTTGGTAGGAGATATAATGACCATTTCCATGTTTCCCATCAATTACAGCTGTTGCTTCTTTATCCTTGACTATTTCATAATCAGCAACAAGATGTTGACCAGATTTAACTCTCACATAATAATATTTTAACCTTTGAACACCGTGTGAACGAATTCCCCGTAGATCTGATTCAATTAAAACATCAGCACTGACTTTAGCTTGTTCTTCAGGATATCCTAAACCAACAAAAACAGATTTCATAAATGTGTGCAACTTATCTATATCTATATAACGGTCTTCTGTGCTCATAGCTTCTTCAAATGGCGATTAATTAGCTTAAATAAATAGATTTCTAAAAAAGAAGAATTAGAGACCAAAAGGAGAATCCCATTCTGCAAATTCAACAGTTTCAATATTAATTGGAACCTTGAAAAGATAAAAATCTACCTTTAAGCCTACATAAATTGTTATAATAAAATCACCATCTTGAATTGCTAGAAGAGGGATGGAATAAGTTACTTGTAGGACAATATCATCAGCCCAAATTTCTCCAGGATTAATATCCCCTAGAAGATTCTCACCACTAGCTAGAACAGCACCATTCAAAGAAGATAATGAGAAATTGGCACCAACAACTGTAATTGTAATATTCAAATTTCTTATAGAGTAAACACCATTATTACTGATTTCAGCAGGAGTTGTTAGGGTTATAAAACCAATATATCCTTCGACAAAATCTGGTGTGATATCAAATGTTACAGCTGGATTACCAACAGAATAGTCTACCTGCAAGTACGAGTAAAGTATTGTCCCTCCAAATGCTGCAATACCCAGTATCAGAGGTACAAATACAATAAAGAAAATCTTTAACGCTTTTTTCATACTAATTCAAGCTTTGAATAGTTTTTAAAGTTTCATAATTGTCAAAATGAAGTTTAATCAAAAGAGAGAAAAAGTGAATTATTCATTAACTTCAAGTTGATTTACAATCCAACCAAAAGCTTCAACAACACCTCTACCATACAAGATACTTGAGTCAAACACAGCAAAAGTTCGATCATGCATATCAAGATGTAATCCCAATAATTGTATTAGAAGAGGAGCTTCAACAGCACCTTGAAGGTCTTGTTTATTTGCAAGAATTAATACGGGAACTTTCTGAAGTGTAGGATTATTGAAAACATGTTGCTTGAAAATATCTCGTGCTTCAGGTAAAGTTTCAATATCAGCTGCGTCAATGACAAAGATGACTGCAGATGTTCCTGGGTAGTGGGCATCCCATAAGAAGCGAAAATCTTGTTGTCCTGCTACATCTATAGTTGTAATTTTCCAACCTTCATGTTCTATCGAATCAATATTCTGACCTATAGTAGGTATTGTATCTGAAACAAACTCACCGTATCTTAGATATTTAGTTAGAGTAGTCTTTCCAGCAGAAGCTAAACCTAGTATTAGTACTTTGGCTTTTTTTTCCATCTTTGTCCTCGAAAATAGATTCGCTAAGAAACTCATTTTGGTATTACCCCATTACCTAAAAATGCTAGAAATTTGTTTCCCCACTAACACTTCTAGTTTAAGCATAAGTTGAAACGAACTATTTAACTTTTAGCATATTCCTAGTACAAATATCCACGAAAGAAAAACATTCTAATTAAGTTAAATATGTTGAAAAATGAATGAAAATTGAAAAAAAAGAGAAAATTCCGATTATTGATTCTGCTCAATTAGTTCAATAATCTCAGGAAAATCCATACCTAGTTCTTTGATTTTCTTCTTAGTGGGCACACCGTTTTTATCCCATCCTCTTCTTGCGTAAACATTGTTCTTGAGTTTCTCATAATTGCTTTCCCTAAATTTACGAATAGCATTCATCTTTTCTGAAATACTCATTTCATCAGGATTAACACCAATCTCCTCTTTCAATTGTTTGGAATAATACTCTTCTTCACGTGATAGAAATTCTTCCTTTGTTACTGGACCCATTGCTCTATAAGGGATAGAGTCTAGATCTCTGAAGTTTACATCAGGGGGAAGGAGCATCAAGTTAAGTGTTCTTTGGAAATTGTAAACTCGTTCACTCATTCGGATATATTCTACTGAATCAATCTCATTACCAGTTACAGCTATATAGTAAGCAACATAATTTTGAACGTGTTCAGGAATTTTCGCAGGATCAGCTAAATCATCAGGAACAAATGCTCCTTCCTTGCGTATTTTTCCGGCTGCAAAGTCCCTATTATCTTCAGGAACAATGTCATTCCAAGGCAGTTTACATAATCCCAGAAGTCCAAAAGATGTCCTCCACATTGGGAACCAATGAAGTGCTTCAGCCTTTTTCTCAAAAGTTGGAAGATTCCCTCTAACCATATCTTCGAAGATTAACCAAGCCTCATCATGTTGTGCTCCTTTGAGTGCAAACCCATATCCACCTTGCTGAGCTAAAGATTCTTTAGTCATATATTCACTAAATTCCAAACCTTTAGATTCCATTCCAATATCGTTTAGTAATTTTGAATCTCCACCAAATTTCTCTGCAAAGTATTTCTTCATTCTTCGAACACCTTGACCCACAATCATCCCAAAACCTTCTCCATTGGCCATTTGATGAATTAGTTCCATAGCTGCTTCTTGATTTCCCCAGTTGAGTTCAAGTCCTCCAGTTTTCTCCTTATCTAGAATGCCATATTCATAACATTCCATGACAAAAGCAATCCCTGTTCCTATAGAAATTGTGTCTAATCCATAATTATCACAATAGAAGTTTGTTTCAATGATATCTTCTGGATCCCAAACATACCAGTTTGAGCCAACACCAGCGATAGTCTCATACTCTGGTCCATCTACCGAAACCTTCTTACCTGCATAAGGACCAGTTTTGGGTTCAAATTCATTAACACCGTGAGTACAAGCAACTGCACATCCCTTCCAACATGGATCAGGACCTTTCAAGAAAAGATGTCTATATACTTCCGCACCAATTTTTATTGCTTGAGGATCACGCCCATACTTGAAATTTTTAGTTGGTAATAGATCATAATCGTTCATTATTGGTATAAGATGAGTAGTACCTACCATTCTCATTTCATTTTGTTTAGGATCGAGGTCTATCATTTCTTTAGTGTGCTTTTTACCTACTTCTTTCAGTGCTTCTGGGTCAGCTGGATTATTAGTCCTAGTTACAACACCTATTTTCTTTACAACAAGAGCTTTCAGTTTTTTGTCTCTAAAGACAGTTCCAGTTCCACCTCGTCCTGCTTGTTTGTATCTTACATATCCTCGTCTTGGATCATAATAGCTAAAATTCAAACAGCCCCAGCGAGTATTTTTAGCTCCTGGTCCTGCTGAAACAACTGAAACATCTCTCTTGAATTTCTCTTCTCCACAATATTTTTCTGTAAGAATCGTTCCAATCTTGTAGGTTTCTGAAGGAAGATCTTCTGCTTCTTCAATTATTATCTTTCCTTCTTCACCGTCAATGTAAATGTAAACCTCTTTGTCAGCTTTTCCTTGGATAGCAATAGCATCAAAACCTGAATGTTTTGCAAAAGGTCCGAAATAGCCTCCGACATTAGAGTCAATTATTAACTCTGTAAGAGGAGATATAGCAGTTACTATACTCTTTCCAGATCCAGGAAAGTTAGTAGTGCCACCTAAAGGTCCCCCTGCAATACACAAAACATTTGCTGAATCATCCCATTCTGTTCTTTCATATTTAGGAAGATATTTCCACATTAGAAATAGATCAAACCCTTTTCCACCAGTGAACTTCTTTTTCATTTCATCTGTTACTTCTTCAATCCTAATCTCATAATTATCTAGATTAATGTAAAGAGTTTGATTTGCATATCCTTTGGACATTTCAGGGACTTTGTATGTAAATTCCTTGATAACCATAATAACACCTTTAGTTATGTGGAAAATGAAGTATTAAAAATTTATTCCAAAAGTCATGGAATTTTTTGAAGAAAGATATAAAAGCAGATTATTTTTCTGGTGGTTCCCACAGTTCTATTTTGTTACCCTCTGGATCCATAATCCAACCAAATTTTCCTTCTTGATGTTCTTCTCTCTCTTCGAAAACATAGACCCCCTCTTCTTTCAAAGTTTGGAGTAATTCGTCAAGATTTTCTACAGTAAAGTTGAACATGTAGTTCTTTTCACTGGGTTTGAAATAACCTGAATCTTCTTTGAAAGGCCCCCAGAGAGTGTAGCCTTTTTTCTTGTTATTTGCTTGTTCTTCCCAATTAAAGATGATATAAGATTCCTTTGATTCTTCTACAACAACTGGAACGCCTAGATGTTTAACATACCATTCTTTGAGCTTCTCTGGGTTTTTTGATTTGAAAAAAACTCCACCTATTCCTGTAACTCTTTTCATTTTAATTACTCACAATTGTATTATTTTCCAAAATCTTCATGCCCAGCTGGTCTTCCATCCTTATCGAAAGCTTGTATTTCTAAGGTATATCCTGTTGGATCAGTATAGAATGCATTGTAAATCTTATATTGAGCTGTTTCTTGAGGTTCTCTCGTTGGTGTAACGTTTTCTTCTATCAGATATCTATTCCACTCATCAACTTCTTCTTTTGTTTCAACGACTACTGTCAAGCAAACTTGTTCAGGTTTTTCTATCTCTTTTTCTGTTTTACAGAAACCCCAATAACCATATTTGCCTATTTTAAATACAACACATCCACTTTGCTCTAAAGCAATTGGAAATTTGAATATATTTTCATAGAAATTTCTAGTTTTTTCCATATCAGTTGTTCTTAAGAATAACATAGGGTAAGTAGGTTTTTTTGGCATATCTCAAGAAACTGTAAATTACTATTTTAGTATTCGTATAGACAATAATTATATCCCAAGAGCTTTCTCCACGGCATCCATTAAAGTTTCCTCATAAATTGAAGTTTCAAATATTTCTACTTCTGAATAATCTTCCAATTCTAAAATTTCAGTTATGAAGCTAATTGTTTTTTCTCTTTCTTCTGTTGGAATTAAATCCATTTTGTGAGCTAAAACAACCATCTTTCCTTCAGGGGTATATTCATTAAGATTCCTAATAGCTCTTCTAAAATACATCTTTGCTGTTTCAAGCTCTCCATATTTAGAAGAATCAACTACAAAAAACAGAACTTTAATTCTCGTGAATATACTCTCGCGTAAATCAACAAAAGCTTCTTCTAAATAGGTTATTTGTCCCCCTACATCATAGACATTTAGAGAAATGTCTGAAAAATCTACCAATTTTCTTCTTACTCCAACTGTTGCGGGTATTTCTTTAGTTGTTTCTGGAGCTTTATTTTCGAAAACAACCTGAATTATAGAAGTTTTACCAGTTTGAGCTAAACCTATGAAGAGCAATTTAGAACCAAATTCACCTTTATCTAAATCCTTGATTAGAACATCTTCATCAGGTATTTCATTCTCAAGATAGCTCATAATATAATTTTGAAGTAAAGAAGAATAAAAGTGTTGCCTTTTTTCAATGGTATTTTATCTACATCAGCTTTTAATAGTAAAAAAAATCCAGTTATTCTGACCAGTATGGATGATAATTCTGATATGAATTTCGAATTATGTGTAATTTGCAAAACCTCCAGAGGTTTATGTGGGAGGAAATCATGCCCTTTATTACAGAACTGGTCAAAACAATACAGTATTGAGCAGCCCAAGATCCAGAATCTTGATGAAACCTTTTCGCCTCCCTCCTTCTTTGTTGGATGGACAGGGTATCCTAGAATAAATGCAGGTCCAATGTTGACTGTAAATAGAGTTGCTTCTGATGTCATTGACAACTCTCGAAATTGGTTGGAGAAGTCTCAAGAAGATATAGTAAAAATGCGTATTTCTCTGATGAGAACTCATGCTAAAATTAATGTCAAGCGACCTCTTGATTCAGATATTGTTCAAAAAAGTCAAGAATTGCTTTTAGGAAAAAAAGCTATTGATGTAGAAGTTCAACTTGAAAGAAAGATTATCCCTAGAATTAGTCTTGATGAGAGAATGGCTCCACATGGACCTATTGTACCTATAAAAACAATGGACATAACAGAAAATCAATCTCCGATTAATGCTATTGAAAAGAGCTTTTATGATACAGATCTATTAGCTACAGATGCTGTCAGCTATATGGGAAAAGAGAAGCTAGATGAAAATACCATTACCAGAGTCTTTTCAGCAGGTATGATAGGACGAAAAGATAATCGCAAACTTGTCCCAACCAGATGGAGTATAACAGCTGTAGACGATATTCTTTCAAAACAAAATGTAGAGAAGGTAAAACTTCTTTCTGAGTTAGGGGAATTTAGAGTTTTTACCTACAGCTTCTTTGGAAATAGATTTGTTATCATTCTAATTCCTGATGTTTGGTCTTATGAAATGATTGAAACTTGGTTCAGAGGAGCTTTCATGAATCCTAGTGATAAAGACATAGCAGTCGAAGATTGGGAAGGGTATAATGGTCGTACAGATTATGCTTCAAACATCACTGGTGCGTATTATGCCGCAAGATTAGGTGTAACTGAATATTTACTCAAAATCAAGAGACAGTCTCAAGCAATCGTTTTAAGAGAAATTTCTGATGAATACAGATTCCCATTAGGGGTTTGGGTTATTAGATTAGCTGTAAGAGAAGCAATGAAAAGAAAATACAAGGTTTTTGATAGTATAGATTCAGCTTTTGAAGTTGCAGAGAAAATGTTCGATTATCCTCTCAAGCATTGGAAATATCGTTCCAAGCTCTATGATCTCTCGAAAAGCCAAACAAAGTTAGATTATTTTCTTCAAGTAAGTTAACCTAGCTTCCATTTTCTTTAAATAATCAAAAATATCCTCTGAGATATCATTAACTAAGTCAGCTGGTGTGAATGTGTCTGAGTTTCAAATTCATGAAGTAACTAAAGAAGATTTGCAGCATATTGCTGTTGTTGGAACACATCTTCATAAATGGCAAGGAGAGAGTACAGAAGATATACAATCTGTTTTCAAACAACAAGCATTGGTTCAGCTCGATCCTTTGAATCCAGCTGGAAGGAATCATGACCTTTTCTTTCAGAGCAGAATAAAAAATTATGAAATAGATACATTTCAGAAAATAGTTTACCCCAAGAAGTTAGTTTTTGAGTCTTATTTCCCTAATTTAATGGCTATTTCAAAAGAGCATTTCCCTTTATTCTTATCTCAAATGAAAGAAGAGTTTTTACACAAATATTATCAATCTCGTTTAGAGAAAGTAGAGAAAATACATTCAGGGATACTTGAAGAAGCAGTGAAATTCCTTCAAGAAAACGGACCTTCAAAAGCTTCAGATATAGGAGAAATGGCTAAAATCAAACCAGATTTCTCCTTCTGGAAAACTAGTAATTTGGCAGGAATGTCTCTTGAGATATTGTGGATTCTAGGTAGAGTTATTGTTTCTGGTAGAGATGAAAACTGGAGAAAAATTTACTATTTAACAGAAGAATATTTCGAATCAGAGTTACTAGAAAAAACAGATTTAACACATGAAGAAATTAGCTATGAAAAATTTCTTATCAAACAGAAATCTTATCCTTTGATTACTCTAGGCAAGGTTTCAATGTCAAAAGTTGGATCTTTATTTGTTGGAAAAAAGAAAAGAATCTCACCAGAATGGTTCAGAACAAATTATTCTGATAATGGTCCTCACATCTTAAAAACAGAAGGAGAACAATGGGGAATAGCTGTTCCTTATAATTGGAAAGATTTTCTTAAAGAAGACTTAGATGATAATATGAGAGCTATAGCTCCACTTGATCCTTTAATTTGGGACAGAGATTTAACTCTGAAGGTATTTGATTTTAATTATGTTTGGGAAGTTTATAAAATTCCTAAAGATAGAAAGTGGGGGTACTATGTTTACCCATTACTTTTCCAAGGCAAACTCATTGGTAGAACAGAGGTTAAATATGATAAAAAAACTTTGAATCTAGAATTCTTCAACTTACAATTAGGGGAAAGTTTTGAACTAGATAACAGTACTGAAAATGCTTTTATTAATTTAACAGAACGATGGAAAAACATGTTAAAAGCTAAAACAATATCTTCTGATAGAAGTATTAAATTCATTAATTAGAAGTCTTCTACGCATTATTTCAGAAATAAATCTTTGGATAAACAAAGATTTTATATAAATGTCAAGAGTCAATAGTTTTATGCTTGGTACAGTGCTTATAGCCAATCGTGGAGAAATAGCTGTTCGAATAATACGAGCATGTCGTTTACTTAACCTCAAAAGCATAGTTATTTTTTCTAAAGAAGATTCTACTTCGCTCCATGTAAAAATGGCTAATGAAGCATATAGTCTAGGCAAAGGTACAGTACAAAAAACTTATCTGAATGTAGAAAAAATAATTGAAATTGCATTAGCTTCTGGTGCAGATGCAATCCATCCAGGTTACGGTTTTCTTAGTGAAAATCCAGATTTCGCTGAGAGAGTTGAGAAGGAAGGAATTGTATTTGTGGGACCCTCTCCTACAGTTCTAAGGAATTTAGGCGACAAAGTTGAATCAAAGAGAATGGCAAAGGAAATTGGTATTCCAACAATTCCTGGTTCTGATGGTTATGTATCGACACTATCTGAAGCAGAAAAAATTGCTGAAAATATTGGATATCCTATTATCATAAAAGCTGCTTTTGGAGGAGGAGGAAGAGGGATGGAGATTGTTGAAAATCCAGAAGCTCTTGAAATAAGTTTGTTAGGTTGTCAAACAATTGCTGAAAAATTCTTTGGAAATAACAAAGTGTTTATTGAGAAATATATTTCCTCGCCTAGACATGTTGAAATACAATTTCTAGCTGATAATCATCAGAACTCAATTCATATTGGAGATAGAGAATGTTCCATTCAACGTTCTTATCAAAAAATCATTGAAGAAGCTCCATCCTTTCTTTCTGTTCGCAGAAGGAATAGCTTGGGTGACAAGATTTGCAATCTTTCTGAAAAGATTGAATATAGAAATGCTGGAACAGCAGAATTTCTATGGAAAGATGGAAATATTTTCTTCAATGAGATCAATCCAAGAATTCAAGTTGAACATCCTGTTACTGAGATGATCACAGGAATTGACTTAGTTGTAGAACAGCTTAAGATAGCAAGTAACGAGGAACTATCTATAAATCAGAAAGATATAAAGTTTACTGGACATGCTATAGAATTTAGGATCAATGCAGAGGATCCTCTGAAATCTTTTTATCCCCAATCAGGAAGAATTACTGGGTTAAACATCCCCGGGGGAAATGAAGTTCGTTTTGATACTTTTATTTATCCAGAGTATGTTTTTCCAAATAGTTATGATTCTTTAATGGGTAAGCTAATTGTAAAAGGCAACAATCGAAATGATGCAATAACTAAATCAAGAATAGCTTTGAACGAACTCTCAATTTCTGGAGTTACAACAAATATCTCTCTTCATAATTCTATCCTCGCATCACCTGAATTTCAGGAGAGAATTATAACAACTGATTTTCTAGAGAAAAATAAAATTACAGAGATCTTGTCTCATTATGAGAAACTAAAGCTTGCAGCAATATTAAAAACTCAAAGCATCAACAAATCAAAACAACAATTGTCACCAATCAAATTAAATGAAACAGTTAACGGAACTAACAGATGGAGAGAGCAAAGTAAACGTGAGCAGCAAAGAAATTATCTTTAAACTGGAGTTTTTATTTTGAAAAAGAGAGTGACTTATCGAAATCGTGAATATATTTTTGAAATCCTCCCAAATGGTGATTTAAGTATAGATGGAGAAATTTTCTCCACAACGGTTGATCAAGAGATCAATTCTGTTTACAAAGTCACCGTGAATGATCAAACCTTTACAGTAGAAGTTTCTTCTAAAGATTTCAGAATAGATGGTGAAAATGTTGATATCTCAATTAAACCCTTCATTCCAAAACGAGTCATTAACAATGGTTCTCAAAAGAAGAAAAAAATCAATCTTAAAGCACCAATTCCAGGTAAAATAGCGCAAATACTGGTAAAAGAAGGAGATATAGTGGATAAAAATCAAGAACTTATGATTTTAGAAGCAATGAAAATGCGAAATCGGATTTTCTCTCCAGATAAGGGAATAGTGAAAAAGATTTGTGTTAAGGAAAATTCCATTGTTGAACAGGATCAAAAGCTTCTGGAGTTTGAGACTTTTCCTAATTAATCAAACGCTGCCTAAAAAAATCAATCACATAATTTTTCATTTGTTGGAAATGGACTTTGTTTGAAAAATTGTGATCAGCATTTTCTATAATTTGAAGTTCTTTATCCAAATCTACTGGAAGTCTTTTGAACCACTTTTCAATTTCCTCTGCGTCTAAAATCTCATCTTTAGTTCCAGTAATCATTCGCACAGGACAGTTAAGCTGTTCTACTAGTTTATCAGGATTATAATGTGAAGATTGAATTTCGAAGAATGATTTTAAATTCACTTTAGGAAATCGCATTTGTTTATTTAACTTCCACATCAGGGACAATCCATCAAATATCTTTAACTGTGGAATTTTTTTAGTATCATAAACAGGAGATCTTATTGCTAAACATTGTATTCTGTTATCTCTAGCTGCATGACATAGAGCCATAGCACCTCCAAAACTTTCCCCGAGAAGAGCAATTTTTGTAGGAAGAATTTTTGGATGGTGAACTAGATATGTAATTATTGTATTGATATTTTCTTGAGAATAATAATATTCAAACAAACCAGTACTATTTCTAACTCCTGTATAATCAAAGGCATAATAAGCTATTCCAATACTATTTAGTTCCTGAGCAAACCTTTCACCTTCTTTTTCAGGTTCAAGACCAGGCATTCCATTTAGATGAACAACTAAGGGTACAGGATATTGGCTTTCAGGTAGATAGAGAACTCCGTTGATAGTTTCATTTCGAAAATTTATATCCGTATATTCAATTTTCATTTTCCATCCTCTGTCTTAATCTCACAATAACTTAGAGCATAGTTCTGGAATTTCTTATTGGTTATTTCAAAGGAGCTTGACTCATATGGTAAGGATTCCGCAACCTTGGTTGAAAAGTCTACTTTGTAAGAAGATTTCTTCTCATCTGAAGATATCTCAATATCATGTAAACTGAGATTTAATCCTTCGCCTATAGCTTTGGTAATAGCTTCTTTAATTGTCCAGTAAACTGTTCCTAACTCAGCATTTGAGGAAATTTGATTTCGTTCTTTCTCTGTAAAAGCTTCTTTGTAGAAAGATTCACTTCTTTCTTCAATCTTTTCGATATCAATACCTATAGGCCCCTCTCTTATAGCAGCAATAGCGAAATCACCAGAGTGAGTTATTGAAAGATTCAGCTTGCTCTTTTCTTTCTTCTTTTTATCGTAAATGTATGGTTGGCCTTTGGTTGTTTTTCTTATTTCAGTTGTCTGAATAACCTTATCGTCTTTAATGACATCTTTGATAAGTTTCTTAGCAGCTATAACTCCAGAAAGATATTCAATTTTCCTTCTTTTGTTTTTCTTTCTTTCAAATGATGATCTTTCTTCTGAAGATAAATATTTCATCACTACCTTTGGTTTAGCTTCTAGATAACTAGAAACAGCTGCTGTTGGGATGATTTTCATCATATTGTCTGAAAAAGAGGTTGAGATTTGCCAGTATTCTTTTAGTGTCTCTAGTTGTTTTATTCTTTCAGGATTTTCAGTAAAAGAAAACTGTATATGAATCATCCCTAAACCTTCTAAAAGGACGATTAAACGGCCCTTTTCATCAAACACTTCGACATCGAAATAACTATAATTTGTGTCCTTCTTGATGAATTTCGATATAATGTGATGTGGTTGTTTATTGCTATATATTGAAAGCTGCGCTATATTGGATGGTAACGAAGATTCGCTATTAACGATTATATCATATAGCCCTGCAGTTTGGAGAGCTGCTTCTATAGTGCGTGGGTTAATCAACACTTTACTTTTACTTTCAAGGAACAAATCATCCTCAGGAATTTTAACTAGTGTAACAGCAGTCTCATTTGTAATATCTAGTAATTTATCCAAAACTTGGAAACTTTTTCCATGGAAGAATACTTCGTAAATTTCTTCCTTTGACATCAATTGTAATTCTGAATCTTCAGATTGAAAGCTTGATTTTCTTTTCCTTTTTATCTTTCTTTTACTTCCTATATCTAACTTGAAATGTTCAATTTCTCTTCTTAGTTTTTCATCGTTTTTCGGAATAAAGACAGATTTGAGAATCATTTCTTCTTTTGAAGAATCATATTCAACAAAGATATTCTTAGGCACGTTTTTCGGTAGTTTTAGTGCAGACACAAACTCAATTTCTTTCAAGACGAGTGGTTTTAAGTTTGATACCAGATGGTATACTTCGGAAAACATTTCCAAACCCATCACACCTGGGAAGATTGGTACATCCTGTATTTGATGATCCAGCATGTATAGATCTGAATCTGTGGATAAAGTATGATACACTCTAAACTTTGAATCAATATACTCTAGACTATTTATCATAGGATAATTTTTGTTCGAGATTTGCTGATCTAAAATATGCGCTTCTTCGAATGGTCCTAATCCATTTGATACAATAACCTCCTTTCCAATCTTGTTTAGAAATAGTTTTACAAATACTTCTGTTCCAGTTTCTAAAGGTATGGGATTTATTCCAAAAGAGCTTAGAATTTGCATTATTGAACCTCTTGTTGCCATCCCTACTCCACCCCAAGCTGACCAATCACATGCTATTGCTGAGATTCCTTGTTGATTGAGCATCCAACATAAACGAGATAAATAACCATTAGCAAAGGAATAGTCTATTTGTCCTCTGTTGCCAAACCTTCCTGCTATAGATGTGAAGCAAACAACTCTCTTTAACTTACTTTTATCTAGAGAATTTAGAATATTCCAGATTCCTTCAACCTTAACTGATACAATCAATCTAGAAAAATCGAATTTCTTCTTCTTGAAGGATTTAGATTCTTCTAACCCTGCTCCGTGTACTATGTGGGTTACTTTTGATTCCATTTGTTTTTCAATTTCATCTATAGCTTTTTCTACATCCTTCTTCTTGGTCACATCAACTCTACGATATTGTACCTCAATTTTCAACTTCTTGAGTCTCAGAATATTTTTCGAAACTTCCAAGCCAAAAATGAAATTATTCCATTTTTTATCAATCATGACAGGAGTAACTTTTTCTTCTGTTGCTTTTAGATCTTCAATCATTTTTTCCTTATGTTCTTTTAATTCTTCGTCAGAAAGAGCTAATAATTCAGGAGTACAATAGGAGATATCCTCAATTCCCATAATTGCAACTTTGGGTTTGACGATGGTACATAATGCTTCAATGCATTTGAATGTGATTCCTCTTCCTCCTCCAGTAACTAATAACAAATCATCTTTTTTAAGATCCAATTTTGATGTTTTGGTAACAACATCAGTAATATCTGAGGAAACGAGTGTATATCTTATGCCCTTTTGATAAGATATTTCCTTAAAATTATCCCAATACTCTAATTCTTGAAGAATTTCTTTGTTATTTGATGAATATAAATGCTTAACCTTCATTTCAAATTCTAATCCAAGAGTTTTAACAAATCCAGAAATTCCTCCAGATATAGGTACTGCATCAGACTCATATCCAAAGAATTTCTCCGAAGAAATAGCTATGATTCTTTGGTTTGAATTTAAATCAAGTGATTGAAATAGCTTAAACATGTTATTGTAAATCTCTTGATCAACATAGCCAGGTTTAGATTTTTCATCAGGCAGAACTATAACAAAGGAATCAAATTCCTTATCCTTCAATTCAGAAAGTGAATCATTAAAAATACTGTATTCATGATATTGTAAATTCTTCTTTGAGAATTCCTCTAAAATTGAGATTGTTCGAGATGATTCAAGGTTAATTACTAGAGAGGATAGATTTGATAAGTCCAGTTTTTCAGCTTTTTCTTTGTTCAGACTAGCTGGTGATATAATTATTTTATCTATTCTAACATCCCTCTTCACTTGTACTGACTTTTTCTTCTCTAAACCAAATTTCACATCTTTTGAGATTGTACTATCTGTTACTGCATACTTGGAGACGTAATTAGCAATATCTTGAATTGATCTGAATTCTGCTAAACTTACAGTTTCATCTAGAGGAAAATCATATATTTCTCTTATATCCCCAAATATTTCAGCTTGCTTGATGGTATCAATTCCCAAATCTTCTTCTAAATCCATATCATATTCAATTAAATTCGGTTCATATCCAGTTGCTTCGGAAACAATTTCTCTTATTCGGATTATAAGACTAGAATCATCAATAGATCGAGAAACAGCTGTTTTCTTGGAACTTTCCACTTTATCATGTGGAAGTTTCTCAAGAATATATGACACTATTTTGTTTGGTGATGTAAATTCAGCAAGACTAAGCGTTTCATCTAATTCAAAATCCCATTTATCTCTAATAATACCAAAAATCTCAGCTTGTTTCACAGTATCAATACCTAAATCCTCTTCTAAATGCATATCAGCTTCAATTAAATTAGACTCATACCCAGTTATCTCTGAAATAATATTGGTTAGTTCGGAAAGAACATTACTAGATCCGACCGAATGAAGTTCAGGTTTCCTTCCAAGTTTTTCACCTGCTATCTTTCTTGGTTTTGTTCTCATCTTTAGAACTCTACCATCTAGAAATGTGCTGTCAAGACTCCCATTCAGCTTATTCAACCAATTCTCATGATAATTCAGATCATATCGGTCATCATGAGTATTCAATCTAAAAGCTGTAAAAGCAATCTGAGAACCAAAACCTGCGGCTAATCTTATTGCATATTTAGCTCTTTTATTTTCTCCTTTTGAGAAGTATAAACCATCAAAAGCTGGATCAATTTGGGAGTAATTTGCAATAGGTGGAATAATACCTCGCTCCATAGATTTTATAGCAACGCATTCCTCCACGCCAGCCCCCATTGCATGACCTGTATAACCTTTTGTATTTACAATAATCAGCTTGGATACATCCGTTCCAAATACTGATTTTAGAGCTTCAATTTCAGCTTCAGCACTACCTCCTCGTGCAGGTGTATAAGTTTCATGTGAAACAAAGATACCATTTTCTGCAATCTCCTTTCTCGAGATATTATAGTTCTTTTCAATTTTATTAACAAATGTTTCAAAAGCTTGTGTTATGTTCTTAACATCAAGTCTAGAACCATGAAAAGCACTGTTTGTAAATTGAGAACCTATTAGGTCGACAATAGGCTTAATCCCTCTTTTTTCGTAAGTAGATTCTTTTTCAATTATTAACCCAGCAGCAGCTGATCCAATAATCAAGCCATGTCGATTTTTACCAAAAGGCAGTGCAGCTTTTTCTATTTCCCCTTCTGTTGTGACTCCTCCAGCAACCAAAAATCCTGAACCAATCCAAGGAAGTAAGTTCTCACCAGCTGCATCATCTGCAGCGATAACTATAACTCTGTTACATCTACCTGTTTTAATCCAGTCCTCAGCAATACCAATCGCTTGAGTAGTAGAAGCACATGCAGCATTTATCTGAGTGTTTGGTCCTTTTGCCTTAATCATTTGTGCAAATTGTGCATGCCCCAGTGAAAGAACTTTGAATAGAAAATTTCGACTGAAACTTCTTTCTTCCTCAGATTTTTGATATTCATTAATTTCCTTAATGAGATTATCATATCCTGGAAAAGCCGAAGCAAAGATTATTCCTGTCTCTTCCTGTAATTCCTCCGGAAGAGCCCATTCTCCTTCAAGAACCTTTCCTGTTGTGGTAGTTATTGATGATTTTACTAAAGGAATTCCTGCATCAGTTAAAGCTTCCAAACCTGCACAAATAGCAAGTGTAAAAGTGATGTCTAGTGACTGTATAAATTTCTCATTTAGACCAAAGTCATTAATAGGATCAAATTTGCCCATTTGTCCAGCTAAACTGATTACTTGAGATAAATCATTTATCTCTTCAAATGATGCAGAACCATCAGGAGATTTTACTAATCGATTGATGTTTTTATCAAGAATTTGTTTCTTAATTTCGTCTTCAACAGGATCGATGAAATTGTGCCCAGAGAGAATCAAATCTATGTTCTCATCATCAAATACATTTTGACTCTTTCCTGGTAATCCTATTCCAACTCCAGTAATACCGATTAGCTCTTCACTCAAAGAAGAAACACTTCTGGTTTCAGACTTACCCAAATAAGTAGTATAGATTTCATGTCCTGTTTTCAAGAAATTTTCTAGCAAACTTGGGTTTTTTTGAATGAATGATTCGAAATCTGATTTTTTGGAAGTAAAAACTGGTATCTCTTTTTGTACTATAGAATGTTCAAAACTTTGATCTAAAGCACTGACTTCTATTTCACCGTTTTCATAACCAGCTTGAATGATTTTGTTTATTGTATCTTTGATTTTATTGATATCATCATCCTTTGCACTTAAAGTATTGAAAACTTTCAAGTCATTCTTATCTTTGAGAATATCCTTAGCAAAAGAGAACAATGCTTTCTTAGGTCCAACTTCAACGAAATATCTAGCTCCTGCTTTATACATGTTTTCTACTTCATCAACCCATCGTACAGATGAACTTATTTGTTCCACCAGAAGATTCCTCATTAATGAAGGATCATTTGGATATGGAAGGCTTGTTACATTACTAAAAACGGGAATAGAAGGGGGTCGAAATTCTATTTTGGATAGTACTTTTTCCATTTCTTCTTCTACATTTTTGACAATTTGAGAGTGAAATGCTGTTGACACATTAAGTCTTATTGCACTTACTCCTTTCTTCTTAGATATCTCTAATACTTCTTCAATACTTTCAATATCACCTGAAACAACTGTTTGAGATTTTGAATTATAATTTGCAATAGTCAAGTAGGCATTTTTAACTTCATCCATTATTTCTTTCACTATATCAACTGGAGCAAGCACAGCTGCCATCGCACCAGGCACTGTATTTCCAGCCCTACTCATTGCTCTGCCACGCTCTATCACTGCCTTTAGTCCATCTTCGAAAGATAATGAACCAGCGATCACTAATGCCACATATTCTCCTAGACTATGTCCAGCAACAATATCAGGTTGTATACCTTCTTCAGATAAGAGTCGTGCTATTGCTATATCTACAATGAATAAAGCTGGTTGAGTAAACTTAGTGTCAGTTAACCTTTTCTTGTTAGCTTCATCAGAGAGTTTCTCCGAACCAAATATTATTTCCTTTAGACTGTAGCTATAATAACTGTACCAGATTTTTTCTGCCTTCTCAAAAGTTTGAGCTACAATTGAAGAATTTTCATAAAGATGTTTAGCCATTCCTAAATATTGACTACCTTGTCCAGTAAACATAAAACTTAATTTTGGTTTAATGCTTTGAAGAGATATTTCACCTGGGGAAGTCAGATCAATTGTTTTAGCAATAGGAAGAGGGCTTTCTTCAAATATATATGCTACTTTTTCAGGAGAATATTCTTCCAATATTGTGTGATAATTGGTTCCGCCAAAACCGAAAGCCGATACACCAGCCCTTCTAAGAATCCCTTTTTCTACAGCCCAATCAATGGGTTCTGTATTTATTTTTAAATGTGATTTATCCCAATCAATTTTGGGGTTAGGTGTTTGAACATTTATTGTAGGTGGTAATATCTTATTATAGATTGTAAGTGTTGTTTTTATCAGAGATGCAATTCCAGCAGCACTCTTAAGATGACCAATTTGACTCTTTATAGAGCCTACAGCAAGTTTTCTAGTATTCTTACGGTTCTGAAAAACTTCTTCTAGAACATTTAATTCTACAGCATCACCTACAATAGTTGATGTACCATGAGCTTCAATGTAATCTATTTCATTTACTGTTAAATCTGCTAAATGAAGAGCCATTTCGATAGCTTGTTTCTGCCCCTCTGGATTTGGAGCTGTTATACTTTTACCTCTACCATCTGAAGATGCACCAATAGCTGAAATTACTGCGTATATTTTGTTTCCATCTCTAATAACATCCTCCAATCTTTTCAAGACCATAAATCCTGCACCTTCTCCCATAACAAAACCATCAGCACCTTCATCAAATGGACGAGAACCGGTTGCAGAGAGAGCTCTAATTTTACTGAATTTTATATAAGAAGCTTCATCCATAGATCTATCTGCACCACCTACCAAAACTGTATCAAAATCACCAGATGTTAATGATTTAACAGCTGTATCCAACGCAGCTATACTTGAAGCACAAGCTGCATCAGTAGTCATGGACTTACCTGTAAGATTAAACACATTAGCAATACGACCGGATATAATATTGGACAATTCTCCAGGCATTGAATCTTCAGTAACTGGAGGAAATTTCTCAGCATATTTTTCTTTTAAAATTTGTAAGAGAGAATTTTGTTTTTCTTCACCAAGTGATTTGAAAACTTCATTATTTTCTAGTTCAAAAAGGAACTCAGAAACAAATATTCCTTTATTTGTTTTTCTTTGAATTTCTCCACCTACTGAATTTCCAATAATCACTGCAATTGGAAGTCTATTTTTTCCATCTGTAGAGATACCAGCATCTTCTAAAGCTTGTTTTGCAGCATCAAGAGACCATTTCTGAACGCTATCCATGCTATCTGATATTTTAGGTGGAATACGATAATTAATAGAATTAAACTTGTAGTCTTCTATGAATGCCCCTATTTTAGAGTAAGTTTTATTTTGAGCTGTTTTATCTTCATCGAAGTGGATGTTTTTATCCCATCTTGAATCTGAGACTTCAGTTATTGAATATTTTTTGGAAATTATGTTTTCCCAATATTCACTAATATTTGCTGAGTCTGGAAAAATACATCCTAAACCAATTATTGCGATTCTATTTTGTGATGGTAATTCCAAACTTTGAATCTCCGAAACATCACTAACAACATCTCTTTCTAACATCTTTTCAATTGAATTTCTTTTATTTCTGAATAGTTCTTTACCAGATACTACGATATCATAATGAAGATCTTTAATCTGAACAACATTACGCTTCAAACTGATAATTTCGCCTGCCATGAAACATCCTAAAGAAACATGGTCTTTTTCATCAACTAGATTGAATTGTGTTAAATCTCCTTCTGGAACATAATCCTCATTCCAAATCTCAGCTTTTGCAGCAATTCTGAGAGCTCCTAAATTATCTTTCTCATAGAGTTTCTTTCTTTCACTAATAGATAATCCTTCTTTAATCCAATTTCGTTCATTTTCAATTGTTTGAGATACAAATTCAGAGGGTATAACACGAGCTCGTGTATTAACTGTAGAACCTATGACTCTAGTGATATTTGAATCAAGAAGTTTTTCTTGATATAAGGAAGTGAGAGCTTTTGTTTTTACAATCTCATCAGTGAAAAGATAAGCTGTTCCCATCTGAATCCCAGGATTTATCAAATCTAAATGATTTCCAATC
Organism: Candidatus Heimdallarchaeota archaeon; assembly: GCA_030608385.1. Classification (GTDB taxonomy): domain Archaea; phylum Asgardarchaeota; class Heimdallarchaeia; order Heimdallarchaeales; family Heimdallarchaeaceae; genus UBA460. Next base: position 7,077 of record JAUWEG010000008.1, on the reverse strand, counting down.
ATTCCAGCTACCATAGCAGTTCCAAGTTCATCTCCAATTCCACCAGCAAATACAATATTAATTTTTTCAGATATCTGATTTGCATTATTACTGAGATACTGTAAGATTGATTCCCAGAGCGTTAAGGATGTAAAAATTCCTATGTGTCCCCCACATTCAGAGCCTTCTAAAATTACATGTTGGTGACCATATTTCATAGCTTCCTTGAATAAGCTCAAAGCTGGAGTATGAATGATAGTTTTCATCCCCATTTTTTGAATTCTAGTTGCTAGTTGAATAGATCCTGCAGCAATTAGACAGATGGGAGTTTTGTTCTTAGCCATTAGAGATATATGAGCTTCTCGTCTCTCTTTCATTACCTCTAGACCGATAATTCCTCCTGCATAATTCTGGTTTTTAGGAAATTTCGAGTTGAATTCTGCGAATAGTTCTTCAACTTCTTCTTTCAATAGTCCTCCCATAGCTAAAACTGGCAATGCTCCTTCTTCTGCTACTTTAATTGCAAAATCAGTCTTATCTGTAATATTGGCCATAGGACCTTGAATGATAGGAAAGTTGATTTCTAGGCTTTTTGCAAATTCGCTTCCTTCTTCAAAAGGCCAGTTAGTTGAAACGGTTTTGATTTGGTCCTGAATGATGTCTTGAATTGAAGTTAGAAATGATCTTAAATCATTGAAAATTTCTTTTATAAAGGGAGCAAAACTTAAACCTATATCACAAGGTAAGAAGGAATTTTTTAATTCTTCTGAATCAAAGAAATGAGATTTAGTTGAGAGTTGTTTCAAAAATTCTAGTAATCCTTCTTCTCCTTTATCAGAGTTTTCTTTCTCAAATTTCTTTATTTCTCTAATAGAACTATTAGCAATTTTTCCTATCAATCTGTATTTGTTTGAAAAGCTTTCTCCTGCAATATATGTATCGTTCTCATCAAGCTTTTCGAGGTATTCTTTGGTCAACGAACTAAGGGGACATTCAGGAAGAAGAAAAAGTTGTCCTTCTAGAACTACTCCTAGAGCTCCCCCTACGATAGCTGTAACTACGTTATAGACACCAAAACCTCCTTGAATAATAAAAGGAAATCCAGCTTTATTGAATTCTTGAATCAAAATGAAAGATGTTTGATCACTTATTTTCCCTCCTGCTTCAAACCCTTTTACTAAAAAGAAATCTACCCAATCTGTTCTTTTTTGAGCTTCATCCAAATTTACAACTTCAGCAACCTTCCATTTAAGTTTTGAAACTAGTTTTTCTAAGTTGTCTTGCTCAATCTCAAAAGCTATAATTCCAATAGGTATAGAGTCAACTTCAGATAGAACCGATAAAGATTCTACATCAGGGAATCGAACTCCCCACAGTTTATCGTAAGGAATCTTACTTAAACAAGTCTCAATTATTTTTTTCGAAACACTTTCTTCTAATCCTTCAAGATCGATTAAACCAATTCCACCTTTCAATGAAAGTTCAATCGCTAATTGTGGATTACTTATTCCCTTTGGAGAATAGCCCCAAATTATTTCGTTTAATCGAAGTTCCTTTTCTAATTGTTTCTTAGTTTTCATCTATAACACCTTAAACTGGAGAAATTCCATGTTTTCTTTTTGGAGATTGTTCTCGCTTATTTTGAAGCAAATGTAAAGAAGAAACGATTTCGCTTCTAGTTTCTTCGGGAAAAATTACTTTGTCGATATAACCTAATTCTGCTGCTTGGTAAGGGTTTGCAAATTCTTCTTTGAATTTGTGAGTGAATTCCTCAAGAACTTTCTCAGGTTCCTCTTCTTCTTTCAATCTTTTTCTATAGAGAATTCGAACTGCCCCTTCTGCGCCCATAACAGCTATCTGAGCTGAAGGCCAAGCTAGATTAATATCTGTTCCTAGGTGCTTGGAACTCATCACTATGTAAGCTCCTCCATATGCTTTTCGTACAATAATAGAAATCTTTGGAATGGTTGCCTCCGAATAAGCATAGAGCAGCTTTGCACCATGTCTGATTATCCCTTCATGTTCTTGTTTGACACCTGGTAAAAAACCAGGAACATCAACAAATGTCAATATTGGGATATTGAAAGAATCACAAAAACGAATGAATCGAGAAGCTTTATCTGCTGCATTATAATCAATTGCTCCTCCCAAGAAAAGAGGTTGATTTGCAATAATTCCTACAGTAAACCCTTGCACTCTAGCAAAGCCTACTATGATGTTTTTAGCCCAATCCTCATTCAATTCTAGAAAACTATCAGAATCAACAATTGTTCCTATGATGCTTTTCATATCATAAGGTTCATTCTCTTCATCTGGTATTAATTCGCGAAGCAAGGTCTGTTCACTTTCTTCTATTACTTCTGGGTCAAATGGAGGATCATTCAAATTATTTGAAGGTAGATAAGAAAGTAGTTTTCTAGCTAGGTCTAAAGTTTCTTCTTCACTGTCACCAACTAAATGACTAACACCTGTTTTCTTGCTATGGACACCACTTCCACCTAAATCGTAAAAGGATATTTCCTCACCTGTAACAGCTTTTACAACTTCTGGACCAGTAACAAACATAAATGAATTTTCTTTATTCATTAAAACAAAATCTGTTAAAGCAGGTGAGTAAACCGCTCCACCTGCACATGGACCAAGAATAATAGAAATCTGAGGAATCACTCCAGAAGCTTGAATATTTCGGAAGAAAATATCTCCATAACCAGCTAATGATGCAACTCCTTCTTGAATTCTTGCTCCACCTGAATCCAATATACCAATAATTGGATTACCAGTTTTAACTGCAAGCTCCATTAATTTGCAAATTTTTGTTGCTTGAGCTCTCCCTAAACTCCCTCCAAAGACTGTGAAATCTTGACTGTAAATGAAAACTTGTCTCTCAGCAATAGTTGCATGACCTGTTACTACTCCATCTCCTAATGGTTTGTTTTTTTCAAGATTAAACTTTGTAGACTGATGTGTAACTAAAGAATCTATTTCGACAAAAGAGTTCTCATCAACAAGTAATTCAATCCTTTCTCTTGCTGTAAGTTTACCTTTTTTATGCTGATCCTCTATCCTCTTTTCTCCCCCTCCTTCCAAACTTTTCTTTCTCTTCTCATGGAGCTTAGAATAGATCTTTTTTTCTCTATCACTAGCACTATTCTTGTGATTCTGATACATTAGTATTGCTTATATACAGTTGAATAAAAACTCATCTTCTTTCATGACAAAATAATGAAAAAAACTTTATAACCTACCAATTCTGATGCGGTCTTGTGACACATAGAATAGGTTATATGAACACCGTTCATTATGAAAGGGTATCTTCAACAATGGATGTAATAATTGAGCATCTTAAGAATGATATAGATCACCCAATTCTAGTTGTGGCTAAACAGCAAATAGAGGGGAGGGGAAGGCAGAATTCAGACTGGTTTTCACCAGATGGAGGTTTCTATGGAACTTTTGCATTCCCACTATCATCCAAATTGCAACCAAGACAGCATAGCTTTTTGCACTATGCTACAGCTCTAGCTATTCAACAAGCTATTAAGAAAAAGTATGGATCTGAAATCCTAGTTAAGTGGCCAAACGACATAGTTTTCAAAGGTAGAAAATTAGGTGGAATTCTTCTTGAGTTAGTATCTTTACAATCAGAATATTTACTATTGGGAATAGGAATTAATATTGAATTAAAAGAAGAAAATGCTTTAGATTTTGAACGACTAAAAGCCACAAGTTTAGAAGAAATTACTGGAAATCAAATTCAGAAAAATGAATTCACTAGAATCCTTTCAGAATTTATATTTGAGTATGTTAATTTAGTCATGGAAGAGAACTATGAGAAAATAATTTCCTTGTTCAATATGAACTCACTCAACATGAATAAGAAACACTCGTTCAAATCTGAAGTGTATTTATGTAGAGGTATTTCTAATTCTGGGGAGCTAATACTTGAATCTCCTGACAAAATGCGAGTAGATGTTCATATAAGTGAATCAAATAGTTTAATTATCTTAAACTAGCGACATTAATTCTCCAACATAAAAGTTTAAAAATGTATAAGATTTTCTTTGAGTAGGTGTTAGATAACAATGGCTCCAATATTCATTCCAACAATATTTAGCGTTTTCATAGTAATTGGCTTCTTTGGACTTTTATCTGGTATTATTTTATGGGCTATCCGAAAACTGAACACAGGAATTACCAATAGAAGGCTTAGACGAAAATTATCTACAGCAACAATGGGAAATCGGAAATAACATCCATTAACTTACTTTTTGCATCTGTTTTCTTTTAAAAAGCAAGTAACCTTTAAAATGTATCAATTTCTTTTATATCTAATGAGTACTAAAAGAAAATTACTTGTTATCACATTAATATCGATTTTTATAATGCCAGCTTCAGTCCAGTTCTTTCAAATATCAGCTGCAGAGATTCATCCCAGAGAGGTACATCTTAGTTGGCAAAATGACACTAGCACGACTATGACAATTAGTTGGAAAACATCTGAAAGCACTTCGTCTGTTGTACAATATGGACTCGATAACACTTATGGTTTAGAGGAAATAGGTTCTTCAGAATTGTTTCACGTAATTGAGCTAACAGGGCTTGCTCCCAATACAGCATATCACTTTAGAGTTGGTAATGGAGAGACTTGGAGTTCTGATCGGGATTTCAAGACAGAAAACACAAATAATCATGTAACCTTCATTGCTATGGGAGATTCTAGACACAATCGGGCAGACAGAGCATTTTCAGCAAAGCAAATGTCACAAATATCAGCAGATTTCACTATATTCACAGGAGATTTTGTAGATAGTGGTCTTGATGCAAATCAATGGACAAATTGGTTTTATGATTTTAGACCTTTGTTGAATGAAATTCCTTTTATGTGCGTACTAGGCAATCATGAAAAAAATCATTCAAATTATTATAATAATTTTGCACTTCCTGGAAAAGAAGAATATTATTCTTTTAACTATGGACCTATTCATTTTGTAGCATTGCATAGTTGTGTACCCTCATACGGCGGAACATTTGATGAACAAATTGATTGGTTACATGCAGATTTACAAGCACATAATGAATATGAATGGAAAATTGTGGTTTTACACAGACCAGCTTTTGCTTCATCTCCACGTTATAACGACGGAGATTATGATGATATAAAAGCGTTGTTAGTTCCAATCTTTGAACAATACAATATTACCATGGTTTTAAGCGGTCATGACCATTTCTATGAAAGACTAGCGAATAATAATATTACTTATATTGTTGCAGGGTCAGTTGGTGCTCCTCTTTATGAATTCAATCCAGTTTATCGAATTAACCAATCAATAACTGGAGAATCAACCTATCATTTCACAGTGATGGATGTATATCCAAATCAGCTGGATTTTAGAGCTTTTAGAACCGATTATAGTTTATTGGATGAATTTACTTTCAATAAGGAAGACAAACCAGATCTTAGAGTTGAAGTTGTTCAAAACAAGTATTCTGGATTCTATAATGAGACAAAAGAAATAAAAATTAGAGTCACCAATATAGGGGAACAGAACATTTCTGAAACAACAGCAGCATCAATAGAGAGCGATTTTAGTGTACTTCAAACTTTTGATGTTCCTGCACTAGATGTGAGAGAATCATATGAATTTCAGTATAATTGGTCTGTTTCTGAACCTGGAGCTTACAATATTATCATAAATATTGATATCAACGATATTATAGACGAAATCGGTGAAGGTAACAATGAAATAGTTTTGTTTTATACGGCACTTGAAATTCCAAAAAAAACAAGCTACACATCGAATTTCATAATGATTGTTTCCTTCGTTCTGATGTTAATAATACCTACTGTGATAAGAAAAAAGAAGACTTAGACGAAAATTGAACACAATAACAATGGAAACAAAGAAATAACACAAGCTATCCTACTTTTTACACTTTTTTAAATCAGCTTTATTCATAAGTAACCTTTAAAAAGTACAAATCTTTTTAATTCATCGTGTGCACCAAAGGAAAATTACTAGTTTTTGCATTAATATCGATTTTTATAATGCCTGTTACAGTCAAGTTCTTTCAAGTTTCCGCTGAGGAGATTTACCCAAAACAAATACATCTTAGTTGGCAAAATGATACTAGCACGACCATGACAATAAGTTGGAAAACAGATGAAAGCACTTCATCAATTGTTCAATATGGACTCGATAGCACTTATGGTTTAGAGGAAGCAGGGTCATCAGGATATTATCACATAGTTGAACTAACTGGTCTAACCCCTAATACAGCATATCACTTTAGAGTTGGTAATGGAGAGAGTTGGTGTATAGACCTAGATTTTAAAACAGGAAACATAGACAACCATGCAACCTTCTTCGGTATTGGAGATTCCATATACAATCGAGCAGACAGAGCATTTTCAGCAAAGCAAATGTCAAAAGTATCAGCAGATTTTGCCATATTCACAGGAGATCTTGTAGATTCTGGTCTTAATGCACTTCAGTGGACTAATTGGTTTTATGATTTTAGACCTTTGTTGAACGAAGTTCCTTTTATGTCAGTACTGGGTAATCATGAAAAAAATAGTTCACTCTACTATACTAATTTCGCATTTCCTGGAAAAGAAGAATATTACTTTTTTAACTACGGACCTATTCATTTTGTAGCTTTACATACTTGTGTACCCGATTATGGTGGAACATTTGATGAACAAATAAACTGGTTGCATGCAGATTTACAAGCACATAATGATTATGCTTGGAAGATTGTGTTTATGCACAGACCAGCATATGCTTCGTCACCAAGACATTACTTTGGATATTATGATGATGTAAAAGCGTTGTTAGTTCCTATTTTTGAACAATACAATATTTCCATGGTTATAAGCGGTCACGACCATTTCTATGAGAGACTAATAAATAATAATATTACCTATGTTATTGCGGGATCAGTTGGTGCTCCTCTTGCTGATTTCAATCCAGTTTATCGAATTAACCAATCAATAACTGGAGAATCAACCTATCATTTCACAGTGATGGATGTATATCCAAATCAGCTGGATTTTAGAGCTTTTAGAACCGATTATAGTTTATTGGATGAATTTACTTT
>JAUWEG010000169.1 GCA_030608385.1 Candidatus Heimdallarchaeota archaeon | reverse complement strand
ATTGCAGCAGTTGCTACTGTTTCTCCTGTAGTAAGATCAACTCCTGATTTGATACCATCTCTATCCATTTCTCTTTTAGCTTTTGCAATAGTTTTTACTGGTATTTTTCTAGATGACAGACTATCCAACTTCTTGACAAACCTTCTTCTAACAACTGGTGCCTTTTCAATTTTTTTCTTTCTTCTAACTAGTATAATTATCCTTGGGATAGAAATAATGAATAAGACCCCTGCCACCAATCCGAGTATTGTTGGAACATTACCTACTACTAGATGTGTATCAGTATTTGTAAAACTGATAAACCCATTTATTCTAATTAAAGGAATTGCTGTACCTAGTGCTATTGCGAAACTTAATAGACTTGCTATAACAATTTCAACTATTCTTATCGAGAGATAAATTGTGAATAGTTTCTGCGTTTTTATTCCTCTATTTCTTAGAATATTCATTTCTTGTTCATAACTCGTTGAGAAAAGTTCAGAAGATTCAAACACCATAAAAATTGATAATAGTATAGCAGGTATTGCAAATATCAATAATCTAGCCATGTTGTTCAAATAATAAGTATTAAAGCTTTGAAAGAATTCTGACAATTCATCATTTACTCGGACTATTGCAGAATTGTCGTATGTTAATGAATAAACTTTTCCTAATAGTGTTTCTTGTTCAGTTACGAGGTTATTCCTTTCAGCAATATTGAAATCGTCAAAATTCATCTCTAGTTGGAAATATCCCCTTAGAAAGAGATTCATCTTTCCACCCTTGGATAATATATTGAAGTATATACTTTGTTTGGTGATAATGTAAGCACTTTCTGAAGCAACAGTATATACATCATAAGGCACTCCCAGATAAGCAGCTATTCGTCTTGTTTGAGCGAAATTTCTTGGAGAATAGATTCCTACAACTGTCATATTTAGTAGGTAATTTTCCTCATCTACAAGCTCATCAGTAGAAGCAATTAAGCTTAAAGTGTCATTTATACCTATCTTAATATTGCTTGCGAGACGTTCTAATATTACTACCTCTGTACCGTTTATTGGTACTCTCCCCTCAACTAGCATTGTTTCGACAAATTCATCACAAGTATCTGGAAGAGATACAAACTGGTAGTATAAATAAGAAGGATATCCGGCATCATATATCCTCGTATTTGTCCAATAGCTTGATTGTATACCAGAGATATATTTGTTAATTTCTAGACCTTCAAATAGATTTAGTACTTCTTGTTCTGCATAGGTTCCATACATTGCTGACACATTTGATGCACCAATTACATTTGATTGTAAAGAAGTTTCCAAGCGAGCTGAAGGAGTTTTATCTGAGAAAAGTGGATATGAACGATCATATGCTTTAATCATCGCAGATTCTTCTGATTGAGCAATTATTACAGCTGAACTCAACAAGTATCCTGTAATAATGAATCCTGCTAGAGTTAGAATCGACCTTTTCTTATTTGAAAACCAAATAGTAGATACTGTACTGAAAGCATTAGAAATAAGTCTCCAAATATTCTTGAAGATTAGAACAATTTTGGAATGATGTCCAACCTGATCATCTGTTAGAAAATCTCTGATTTCATCGCCTCTACGCCTAATAAACAACCAGATGATAGCACCTAATAATCCAACACCACCTATAGCTATCAAAAAGAAATACCACTGTTTTGTGAAAAATTCTTTTATGGGATTGTATATAGTTAATCCATCTACATAGGTTGTATAATCCAAAGACAGAGATGTAAGAATCAGTAATCCTAAAGCTTCTTCTTCTTTATATTTTAATGAAGTTCCAGGTTTATAATCTGCCGTAGAAACCGTTGAATTGTAAAGTATTATATAATCTGTTGATGTTAAATAAGCAGAGAAAAAGCCTTTAGCAATATGGTACAGAGAATTTATTGAAGAGAATGACCAATGACCACTCACATATCTGTAAAAATATAAGTTTACATACTCATTGTCAACTAGCTCAGTAATAATTATTGATCTTGTTAAACCATCATCGAAATAGTAGGAACCTATAGGATTTTCATAAAATGAGGTAATTGAGTTTTCAGTTATATGCGTACTATTTATCATTCCCCAGAACAAAACATATGGATTCGTGAAGACATAAGAAAGACCATTAGAGTTTTCTTTTATATCTATCTTATCAACTGGGAAGAGAACATCACTAAAAGTTCTTGTTTGCTGTGGATACATTGTAACATTATCTAATATGGCACTACCTATCCCAAATGTTGGTTGGTCAAGTCTATGAATATACCAAATTCGTCCTGTTTCATCTAAGGTTATATCCATAACAGCCTTTGCTCCTGATACATTAGCATCAATACTAAAGATTTCATAATCATAATCAAAGAATCCGTAATAGTGACTAATGTTCATATAAATCATATCTACATGATCCCAGACATTGTGAAAAGCATGAAGAAACATATCAATAAACTGGAACTTAAAGAACGTGACATACTGACCACTAATATCCTCCCCAGATACCCAGAAAATTTCAATCTTTCTTTGTATGGATGGTCCCCATATATAGTGATAAAAATATCTAGCACCTAGTTCACTATCAACCGAGTACACTATTCCTAAATTGGTGGCAGATGAATAAGAATATTGAATTTTAACACCAATAGCAAATTCTTCAATAGTTTCAAAGTGTGTCTCACCATCTTGATAATACAAATGAACTAAACTATCCCCTTGAGAATTTTTTACATGAAGGAATGTGTGTAAATTTCCATCTCGATCTATCAAAGGAACTGATTCAAGTATTCCTCCATCTATTACTATATCTGTTAGATAGAGCAAATCTTCATTTTCTGAAGCTTGAGCTGAAGAATTTAAGTTTGGTATTAGCATTAAAACCAGAAGTACAAATACAAATTCCTTCTTCTTCACTGGCATCATCTTGAATGACCTACTTGGGTTTATAATTTTTTTGAAACGTGCTTTAAAAAATTTTACTTTATCAGAGAGTGAGCTCTTTGTCCTGTAATATGATATTTCCAAATGATAAGCACTTAAAAACTTGCAGGACAAGATTAGAAAGAAGTAGACCAAAAAAATATAATAGACTAATATTACTTTTATTTGTGAAAACTAAATTAGTTGCTCTAATCGTTTCTTCAATAATTATTGTTGCTGCTTCAACTACGCTTCTAGTTATTTTTATTCCTAAAAAAGCTCCACATTCTGAATTATTTCAATGGGATTATCCAGCTAATAGTACTTTTTCTAACCATTATGCTAAGATAACTTATATGATTCCTATGGGCGATGGAATTAGATTAGCTACTGATGTTTACTTACCGCTTTACATTAATGAATCTAAACCAGTAATTTTTGTGAGAACCCCGTATAATAAAAATGCACTTAGTTCACTTGCTTATTATGCAGAAATAGGTATAATTGTCGTTTTGCAGGATTTTCGAGGATTCTATGCTTCTGAAGGAGAATTAACTATACCCTTTATATCTGAGCAATCAGATGGCCATGACACGCTTAATTGGATCACTGACCAACCTTGGTGTAATGGTAAAATCGGTAACTGGGGTTTATCTGCTTTAGGTATAGCTCAATATCTTATGGCCCCTAATGCGCCAGAATCTTTAGTTTGCCAATTCCCTATTGTTGCAACACCGAATGTTTACTCTACAGCTTTTACAGGTGGTCAATTGAGAAATGAACTTATTATTCCTTGGGTAGAAGCTAATGGTTTTCCTGAATCAGCTTTCGATTTAATACAGACGAATGAAAAGTATGGTGGCATTTGGGAACAAGGGAACATTGGAAATAATTATTCAGACATTAACGCAGCTTCAATTCACATGGGAGGATGGTATGATATCTTTTCTCAAAATACAATAGATGCATTTACAGGTTATCAAACTGAAGGAGGTATAGGTGCAGCAGGGAATGCTAAACTGATCATGGGTCCATGGGTTCATGCTGGAATGTTTGGATTTCCAACTGGAGATATACTGTTTCCTCATCAAAATCCTGGAATAGTTATTAAGGCAACTGATGCTGTTTTTGAAAAATGGTTATTAGATAATTCTACTATCTGGGATATGTTACCCCCTGTTATGTTTTATCTCATGAGTTCCTTGGAGTATAATCCAAGCCATCTCGCTAATAACTGGTATCAAGCGTCATCTTGGCCAATCTGGTCTATACCATTAGATCTCTATATGTATTCTAACTTGAGTTTATTACCTCCATCTTATATTCCTGCAACAAATCTACCCACAGCAAGTGAACCAACAGCTGACAGTTTGTGGTACTTATACGATCCCAATGATCCAGTTCAAACTATAGGTGGAGGAAATTTAGTTCTCCCTGCAGGGACATATGATCAACAACCTTTAGATGCCAGAGATGACATTTTGAGATTTATTACACCTGCATTTACATCGCCAGAAGCTGTTGTAGGTCAAATTGAAGTTTCTCTTCTTGTAAGTTCAAATTGTACAGATACAGATTTTACAGTCAAACTAATTGATGTCTATCCTGATAATAGATCTATGATTATTTCTGACACAATTATTAGAGCAAGAAATAGAAACAGTTTATCAGATTGGAACTTTTTTACACCAGGTTCTATTTATACAATAAATTTGAAGCTTGATAGTACAGCTTATTTATTTAATGAAGGTCACAAATTACGTATAGACATATCTAGTTCTAACTATCCAAGATTTGAGTCAAATCCAAATACTGGAGATCCTTTATGGGGAAATTCAACAACCTATGTTGCTAATAATATTATATACACAAATGGATCCAAGGTTACTCTTCCAATGACTGATTACAATTCTTTAGTTCCATTCTCGTTTGATTTTGTATCTCCTTTATCACTCTATCTCGAGGAAATCACAATTGATAAAGAAAAATCAGTAATTGTTTTCAGTTGGTATAATCAAAGTCCATTAGAAGTATTGATTCTTCTAAGAAAGACAAATCAGGTTTGCAGATTCCTTTCTTTGAAATTCCTACTTCTTTAATATTTTTTTCCTTAAATGATCCTATTTGCTTAGCGTATTGCTAATCTTACATGCGAGACAGCAATCTCTTTTT
>JAUWEG010000101.1 GCA_030608385.1 Candidatus Heimdallarchaeota archaeon | reverse complement strand
TGAATAAAAAGATTGTGGCATCAAAACGTGAGAGCAGAGAAATACGAAAATTAAATCATGTTAAAATTAAAAAAAAGGAAAAGAAGAGGGTTAAGCTAAATCAGCTGCACCAAATCTTGAAACCATTTTCTTGAAAGTTGTTGTTCTGAAAACATATCTCATAATTTCAGCAAATAAGCAGAAACCTAATGTAAACATCATGATATATGCCCAATCTATACCTGGTATTGGATAATAGTGCAATTTAAATCCAGTAAATATTGCTTGTGTAGCAGGTAAGAAAACTGCTCCTACAAGAAGGAACCAGGACAACAATATTGCACCAATTAAATAATTGTTCTTGAAAGGCTTAGATCTTATCAATGAGGTTTGGTTGTCATTCCGTGCGATGAAGACGAACCACAATTCGAATGAGAGCGTGGCAACAAAAGCCATCATCTGTGAATAAGCTACAATATAATGGTTAAGTTGTTCAGCAAAGATAAGATCAGGATTAGCTAAGACATCTTCAGTTGCCCATTGACTGAACTGAGTATAATGATTGCTGGTTGGATCTCTACCAATATGTAAATAACCCAAAAGGAAAATACCTAGAGAACAAGCTAGAGCCACCACACCAGCTACAGAAGCAAAGACGTACATGTCTTTAACAAAAGAGGATTTCTTACCTCTTGGAGGTCTTTTCATTAAACTAGGATCATATGGATCAAAGGATAAAGCAAGAGCAGGTAAAGCATCTGTTAACAGGTTCAAGAAAAGAATCTGTAATGGAAGGAAGGGAATCTCTTGCCAAATCGAAAAGACAATAAGAACAGCGAAAATCTCATCAAAATTACAACTGAGAAGGTAACGAATGAATTTTTTCATGTTTTCAAAGATATTACGACCCTCTTCAACAGCATTGACAATGGTGTGAAAAGCATCGTCAGTTATAACCATATCAGCTACCTCTTTGGTCACGTCAGTGCCTGTAATGCCCATTGCGACACCTATATCACTTTTCTTGATCGCGGGTGCATCATTGACTCCATCACCTGTGCATGCTACTATATGGTCTAGTTTCTGCAATGTTTCTACTACTCTGTATTTGTCTTTTGGACTCATTCTGCTGTAAACTTTTATTTTCTCTATTTTTCCTTCCAGTTCCTCATCTGGCATTAAAGAAAACTCATCTCCACTTACAACTAGATCTTCCTCAGTTTCCAGAATACCTATTTCTTCCGCTACCGCAATTGTTGTTGCTTTCTGATCCCCAGTTATCATTACTGTTGTAATTCCAGCCACCCTACATTCTTCTATTGCTCCTTTCACTTCTGGTCTTGCTGGATCAATCATTCCTGTAAGTCCTAGGAAAATCATATCATCTTCTACTTCATCGACTTTTTCTTTGTCGTATCCTTTTGGTACTTCTCTGTATGCTACCGCTAGTACTCTCAAGGCTTTTTCAGACATTGCTAGGTTTGCTTCAAGAATCTGTTGTTCTAGTTCCTTAGTCATCTTTTGATTCTTTCCATCCTTCATTGCAGAATTACATCTTGTAATAACTACTGGTGGGCTTCCTTTCATATAAGCGAACAATTTCCCATCTTTTTCATGAATAGTTGTCATTCTTTTTCTGTCTGAATCAAAGAATATTTCGTGATCTCTTTTGTACATCTTTTCCTTTGTAAACCCTGCTTTATCTCCCAAAACTATCAAAGCTGCTTCTGTTGGATCTCCTTTTATATCGATATGTCCTTCATTTCGTAGAACCCCAGAGTTATTACAATGATAGACTGTTTCAATTAACTGGTTTAGAACTGGTTCTTCTAATGGATCTATTGTTTTCCCATCTTGTGTAAATTCTCCTTCTAACAGATATCCTGATCCTCCAATTTCTGTTTTTCCTTGGAGCGTAAACACTTCTTTAACAGTCATTTCGTTTCTTGTTAATGTACCTGTTTTATCACTGCAAATATAATCTACTGAGCCTAATGTTTCTACTGCTGGCAATCTTGAAACAATTGTTTTCCTCTTTGCCATCTTTGATACACCAATTGCCAAAGTAATTACAATCGCTGCTGGTAACCCCTCTGGTACTGCTGAGATTGCTAGTGCGATTGCTACTTCGAAACTTTCTAGTAGAGGTTCTCCTAGTGCTGAATTTACAATCATAACTATTGCACATATTACTAGAATAATTATCCCTAGAACTTTTCCTAGTTTGTCTAAAGCTTGTTGTAGTGGGGTCATTTCTTCTTTTACTTGTGTAAGTTCAGCAATTTTACCCATTTCTGTTCTCATTCCAGTTTCTACAACCATGGCTTTAGCTCTTCCATATACACTAGTGGTTCCTGAATATATCATGTTCTTTCTATCATGGAGTCTAGCATCTGCGGAAACTATTTCCAAGTTTTTAGTTATTGGGTTGCTTTCTCCTGTCAAAGGAGCCTCGTCTATTTTGAAACTATTAGCTTCAATTAATCTGCAGTCTGCGGGTATTTTGTCACCAACTTCTAGATTAACCAAATCTCCTGGAACAAGATCACTGCTGTGAATAATTTGTTCTTTTCCTCCCCTAATTACAACAACATCTTGCTCAAAATATTCTTTCAATTTCTCCAATGCTTGATTGGATCTAAAATCTTGAACGAAACCAATAATAGCATTCAAAATAACTATTGTAAATATCGCTATTGCATCAATTATTTCCGTTCCATGCTCTAATAGTGATGGCTTAGTCTCAAAAAACTTGTCGATTTTTAGATGAGCAACTCTACTAAAGAACTCAGGATCATTTAGTGCATGGATATAACTATTGAGTCCGAATCCTATACTAATAACACCTGCCGCAATAAGGAGCAGCACAAGGAAGCTTGTAAATTGCTCAGTGATCATTTTTAGAACTTTGAATTTTTCAGTTATAGTTAGTTTATTATGCCCATACTTCTCTAACCTACCTATAATCTCATCTTCCCTAAGTCCTGTTTCTTCGCTTTCTAATTCCTCAAAAACTTTTTTTGTTTCATAACTATGCCAAGGAATTATTACAATTTCTTCTTCGGGTATTTCTGTTTTCTTCTTTTTTTTCAGCATTTCTACACCTATTTTAGGTTGAATTAAAATAAACTTTACACTTTGACTTTACTAGTGGCTTTAAAAGTTTTATTCGAGCGACATAAAAAAAAGAAGCTCTTGAGAGAATTACTCAAGATGTTTTTTCAGACCTGTAATTAGTTTATCAATATCTTCCTCGTTATTGTAGAAATGAGGGCTAATTCTCAACCCGCCATATCGGCTGGAAACAATAATGTTGTCTTCTTTTAGTTTCTTTGCTATTTCAACATTTTTTGGAACTCTAACATTAACTACACCTGAACGATATTCCCGTTCTAACGGTGTCACAAACTCAAAATCACCTAATTGTTGCAGTTTATTGATCAGGTAATCTGTTAACTGTAAAATTCTTTTTTGAACATTCTTAATACCAAATTCTAAGATTATGCTCATTCCACCACTAGCCACAGCATAAAGAAAATCACTGGGATTAACATCCATGTACTTGAAAATATTTTCCATGTAAACCATATCGTTGACATTCCAATAGATTTCATCGTAATTATCCAATTCCACTCCTTGATAACTAGCAAAAGGAGGATCAAATTCCTGTATTAGTTTCTTTTTCATGTAAAACCAACATGCTTGATTAGGTCCTAAAAGCCATTTAGCTGTTCCACAGGTTAAGAAATCTACATCCCAATTTTTCACATCATTAACCATAGCTCCAGAAGATTGAATAGAATCTATTACTATCAAAGCATCATTCTCGTGAGCAATTTTAGCTATTTCCTTAATATCTGCTTTAAATCCTGATAACCACTGAACATGAGAGAGTAAAACAAGTTTGGTATTATTATCAACTTTCTGTGCAAATTCTTCGGGGAGAACTTTATTTTTTCTATCGGGTACAGGACGATACTCAATTCCTTTAGTCTTTTTTAAAAAAAGTGCTTGATAGACCTGAGCAACATAATCATTCCAGTAACAAACAATGTTGCTATTCTTTTCATAATTGATAAGATTTGCTGCTAACCTAGAACCTGCTGTGACGTCAGGAGTGAATAAAATTTCTTCTTCTGAGGCATTAATCAACTTACCAAATTGTACTCTAGAATCTTTCTTCTTCTGATCTGATTCTTCAAAATCAAACTCTCCCCAACATTTTGTATAATGCTGAATAGCTTCTACAGTTTTTCCATGTAAAGGACCTCTTGCTGCATGGTTGAGAAAGGTTCTTTTTGCTATAGTGGGGGATTCTTTTCTAATACTATGGATATAATCTAAATTCACAAAATAAGAAAAACAAATAGTGCCTTTATAGTTTTCCTAACAATGATGGCTTTATTTTTTGCTCTCGGAATATTTTCTATGTTTAACCATTGAAACTGCTAATTTGTCTATCATTTGAGTTAAACCTTTGGAGCTTTTCGCAGATACTTCAAAATAAAGATTTTCTATGCCTTCCCTATTAGCTGTTCGATTCAATCGAAAAACATATTCTTTTGCATCAATAGGATTAAGTGTTCTCTGACTAACCTCTCGCATATCAGACTTGTTCCCAACAATCACAACAGGAATATTACCATGTCCGCTATAATTCAACAGTTCTTCCATCCAGAACGGAGCGTGTCGAAATGAATGGGGAGAAGTTATATCATAAACAACTAAAGCACCATTGGTATTAAGATAGTGTTTTGATCTATGCTCGTTGGAAAGCTCTCTCCCAGGAATATCGTATAAACTAATTGTAACCTCTTGTCCCTCAATTCTTCTAGTAAATTCTATTAATTCTAACTTGATTGAGGGTTTTTTCTCTGCTCCTGGGATGGTTTTGGCAATTTGTTGAAAAAGAGTAGACTTTCCCACTCCATAATCCCCAAGAACTAATACCTTAAATTTCATGATTTCAACTACTGACAATTACAACAATATATTCATTTTACAAAAAGCTTACCATTTATCCTTTTTAAAATCTTGTACGTATAGCATTACCTAATCGAGTAAAAGCTTCATCAATATTCAAACCTGTTTTAGCACTTGTTTCTAAAAAAGAATTTTCAACGCCAAAGCTTCTAGTTCCCTTATTTAAGATGTTAATGAACTTCTGTACTTCCTTTTTGTTAACACTTTTTCTGTTTCTTAAATCTGATTTATTAGCAAGAAGTATAATGGGAACAACAGATTTTCCACAGTATCTGAAAAGTTCGCGAATCCAAATAGTGCAATCTTTCAGACTTTTCCGATTAGTAATGTCAAAAACTACCAAAGCACCCATACTACCATTGTAGAACCTCCCACGTACTTCTTTAAAGATAGGTTGACCTGCTAAATCCCAAATCTGAAAACGCCAAATTTCATTAGGATAAATTTCTTTTTCTATTACGCTGAAATCTGCTCCCAAGGTCATTTGATGTGAATGAGAAAAACCATGCCCCATGTACCTATTCCGGATAGAAGTTTTTCCAACTGCTCCATTTCCCACTAATGTGATTTTGAAGACATATTCAGCTTTATTCACATATACTAAAATCACTAGTAACTAAAAAAGATACTTATTACAAGAAACTATTTCGTTAAGAGAAACTTTTTAACCCCTTAAAAAAATCACGAAATTAGATGCCACAAATCAATAGCCCCAAACCTAAGCTTGCTTTATCCACACTTATTTTTGGTCACTTTCTAAACCATTTCTACGCTTATGTCATAGGTGTGTCACTCTTAGTTATTAGACAACCAAACAGACTCGATAATCTGGTAAGCATTGTGGTAAAATCTTCTCAACAATTCTCCTCAGAACTTGTTAATAAAATGGTCATTTTCAACAGATTACCTGATTTGACAACAACTCAAACAGGTTTGCTAATAACACTTCAGATGATTGTTTTTGCAGTAATTACTCTAGGAGTAGGGGTGGTTGGTGACAAGTGGTTGAGAAGTAAGAATGTTTTTGTTCCACTTGGATTAATAATTATGGCAATCCCCTTATTTATTGCAGCTTATACAACAACGATAGTAGGGCTCATCATAGCTGTTGTTATAGTAGCTTTAGGAGCTTCGTTATATCACCCAGTTGCTTATGCCAGTATAGCTGATCTCTACGAGGAGAAAAAAGGGTTGATGATGTCGCTTAATGCAGGTTTAGGAATGGCAGGAACTGCAATTATACCTGTTATGATCACTATCTTTCATACAAAATTCGGTTGGAGAAATTTCTTCATTGCTTTAGGGATAATTTGTTTAGTTTTTGGAGTAGCTATTTATTTTGCCCTTAACAAATTGATTGAGTATAATTTTACTGAGGAAGAATTGGAGAAAAAGAGAGTTAACAAAAAAAGCATGAACAATGGTGCAAGGGCAAAGAATTGGTTCAAGAAAGAATTTTTAGTGTTGATGACTTTAGCAATAATTACTTGTTTGTTTTATTCTTCATTTAGATCAGGAGTTTTCAGAATTTCAAGCAATTATATGGCATTTCTATTTGTAGACCTTTATAATTTCGATCTTAATACTGCTGGTTGGGTTTTATCATTAATCTTTGTAATAGGAGGATTAACGGCACTTCTTGGAGGATTAGTGAGCGACAAATATACCACAAGTCTAACGATGCTAACTTCATTAGGCGGGTGTGCAATATTGCTTCTGATTATCTTCTTAGGGTCAACAGTTTTTCCATTGTGGCTAACAATTGCGCTATATTTCCTCTTTGTAGCAAGCCTATATTTTTCAGCAGCAGCTGGAACGAAATATGTAGCAGAAAATGTACCTCAAGGTTCTAGATCGACAGGAATTAGTCTCTTATTTGCATTTCCAAGCACATTAGCTGCATTATTTCCATGGTTATTTACTAAGATTTACGATAATCCAAACCCAAATGCAAAATTATGGTCAATAGCATTTATCCTACTTTTAGCAGTGTTTGGAACAGCAACTGCAACAATTCTCTTCATGAGAGATGTAAAACAAGGGAATATAGGTAAAAGAAAGAAAAAAGAAGAGGACAATTCCTCTTAAAGTTTGAGTTTTATTCTTCTCTGAAACAGATATACAAAAACACCTGAGATTGATAATCCTAGAAATGCTGCAGTTAGTATATAAACACCATTACCTATTTGATTATCAGCTTCAGCTGGGGGATCTACATGGAATTGAATCATATCAGTTACTACAGGATGATGGAAGAATTGTGCTTCAGCGATTACTAGATACATCCCTTTAGGGAATTTCAAATCCTTCATTGTCTGTTCATCAGTATAGATATAAACCCCTAATCCTTCAACTTCCTCTATTAGATACCCTTCTTGGAATATTTGTCCTTCAGGATCATAGATCGTGAAAGATACAGTTGCTCCTGTGAGTGGTTTTCCACTATATCTTTCAGTTACCAATGCTGCTAATTGCAGGTGTATATCCTCTTTCAAAAGAAAATCAAATTCTCCACTGAGTTTGAGATTCAGTCTCACTGTTTCTAGTCCCCCAGGAATTGTTCTAGGATGAGGATCTTGATTGTTTACAGTTCCTTCTAATGGATATGGTACATCAACAATTCCAAATGGTGGGATAATATCTGGTGATAACCAATCTGACCAATAGTTGTAATCAAAAACATTCGGAAGTGTTTCACTATAACCATTATCAATTGCTTGACGATATCCTCCAAGATTATTGAACAAGATGTTATTCCAGTAAATTGTGTTGTTTATAGAATCAGCAGTTTCAATGATTATGGCGTAGTCCATATTATTCTCCAATATATTGTATGAAACATTGTTTGATGAAGAGCTTACTAATATGATTCCGTACAGATTTTCACTAAGAATATTATTTTCAATATGAGCATATTCTACATTCTCCAGATAAATCCCATTACCATTGTGTTTACATTCATTGTTGATTACCTGCGTATCATTAGAACTCCATACTCCTATACCGTGTTGCGGATTATAATCTACTTCTGGAGGAGCGGGTATGATATTATCTAATAGGATATTATTTGAAGCAATACAATTATTTGAATGGTAGATATAGATACCAAAAGCATTTTGAGTAACAGTGTTTCCAGTAACGATTGCATTATGCGAACTATATCCAACAACTATACCCCATTGAGCATTGAATTCACATGTATTGTCTATGATTTCAGTATCTTCGGAAGTGCGTAAAAATATCCCGTGTCTGTAATTGTTGGAGAAAACGTTGTTAATAATCCTTGCTTGAGAGAAATTGATTCTGATACCATAATTATTATTGTTACCAGTGTTGTCAGTAATTGTTACATCACTACAATAATCAAGTATGATGGCTAAACCAGTTAATGGTTCAGCTTGCACTAAATAGTTCTCATATAGACTATTCCCAGATATGGTTGAGGAGTTAGAGTGATTTAGATATATTCCAGAAAAGGTGTTTCTTTCACAGATATTATCCTGAATTACAGAGAATTCAGAATTTTCGAGATAAATGCCGTTTGTACTTTCAGTTATATAGTTATTAGTTATCACTGGATAGTTGGAATCATACACTCCTATTCCATGTGGCTCATAACCATCTCCAGAACCTAAATTACAATCTATTACGTTATCAGTTACTGTACAATAATCTGCATTCCAAATAACAATACCGTACAGATGTTCCAAGAGCGTATTCCCAATCACGTTTGAGTTTGGAGCATTGATTACTATTGCCCACATTTGGTTCTCTTCTAGTGTGTTATCTAT
>JAUWEG010000002.1 GCA_030608385.1 Candidatus Heimdallarchaeota archaeon | reverse complement strand
CATCGATTAAATGAAACTAGAAGGTATGGTTCTCGAAGTACCAGAGGCATAGATGGATTATTAAGAAAACTAACCAGTGAACATCATAGGCTCAAACGACATTTGGATGATATTCAAAGAAAAAGTGAAGAATTTGATGACATGTGGGAACTTTAAGAACTTAGTTCTTATGCCACTAATTCTTCCATACTTTGAGAAATTCAGGCATTATCTCAAAATTTACAATTGGTATGCTTAACCATTTAGGATCTGTTGCATCATTAGAGAATTCAATTGTTTCATTTGTTGCTGATTTATATCTTATGAATGATTTTGTAGGCATTTCTTCTTCGTCAGTCCACACAATTATTGGAAGTGCATTAAGTTCGTAATATCCTAGACTTGTATTAAAAACGAAATATATTGTCCTATCTGCTTCCTTAAAATGCCCTATATAACCAACGATTCTATCAGGTCCTACACTTGAAATAACTAATCTCACTAAATCCTTCAATGACGCAAGTTTAATCCCTGCTGGAGATTTTAAGGCCTTATTTTCTTCTGTCATAATTATCACAAAAAAAGGAGAGTAAAGAGATGGGATTAGAATACAAGTAGGATAGCTACTAGTAGACCATAAATAGCCACAGCTTCAATCAACACTATGAAGAGAAAAGCTTTTCCGAAAACTTCAGGTTTTTCCACAATAGCACCTATGGCTGCACTACCTGCCATACCCATACCTATGCTTGCTCCAATTCCAGCTATTCCAACTGCTAGTGCTGCACCAATGGGAGTTAAATCTCCATCTTGAGCTAAAGCAGTTTTTGAAGCAAGAATCACCAAACTTGTTATTATTGTCATAAATGCAAAATTTCTTTTAGATTTCTTTTGAAAACGCATGCAATTTCACCTATTTTACAAGGTCAATTACCGTAGGTTAATTTAAAAATTTCGGAAAGACAGCAAATCATTTTTTGGGTTAAATTAAATTCTGAAACAATACATATAATAACCACGAAAGCTTAAATATGAATATACTATAATTCAAAGCAGTGATTTAGATGTTCCGTGACTTTATGGGTTGGCTTTTGGGTACAAAGAAGAGTCCTCGTGATCATATAATTAATCTTCGATTAACTGTAAGAAGATTAGAAAGAGCACAAAGGAAACTTTCTCGAGATGAATCCAAAATGCAGTTGAAAATGAAACAAAACATCCAACGAGGAGATTTGGAATCTGCAAGATTATTTGCTACTGATATTGTACGCAACAGAAGATGGGAATTTGGTTATCAGAAACTAGTTTCGCGTATGAATGGCCTAATCTTTAAATTAGAACGAGCTGATACTGCAGCAAGCATGGCTGAAGAAATGCATGGTATTGCTTCTGCTTTACGAATCGCAAATGCTCAATTACAGATTCCAGATTTAGATAGAGTTATTCAAGATATGGAAAGTTCCATTGATGGAATCGAAGAGTCAACCGGAACTATTGAAGATGGTATTGACGATTTACTGATTGCTGATACTGATCCAGCTGAAGTCGATAGGTTAATTGAACAAACAGCTGCTGAATTAGGTGTTTCCACTCAAGCTGGATTACCAACAGTTGGTGTAGTGCAAACAGATGATTTAGAGGATGAAATTCAGAAATTAAGAAGAAGAGAAGAGGATTAAAAGGTGAATAAAAATGGTTAAGAATTGGCTTTTTGGAAAAAAAAGAAAAGAAGATGCTGATGCATTATCCACACTCAAAGGACAACAAAACAGATTACAAGCAGAAGCAAGAAATCTTGAAAGACAATCAGATGAACAGAAAATCTTAGCCTCAAAAATGCTAAAAGCTGGTAATAAAGCTGGAGCAAGACAAGCTCTAAAAAGAAGAGCCGTTTTCATGAAAAGGCTGAATACAGTTCATAACACAGGAATGAATTTACAAGCTCAGATAGATAGTATACAAACAGCTACTTCAACAGCAGAGACTGTAAAAGCTATGGAACTTGGTACAAAAGTTGTTGGAGAGAAAATCAAAAGCGTTTCTCCTGAGAGAACAGAACGTGTTATGGATTCTGTAATGGAACAGAGAGATCAAATTGAAATGATGACTGAAGCTCTATCTGATCCAAGCTTATCTGAAGGCATTCTAGATTTTGAAGATGATGCAGCTATTGATGAGCAGTTAGCTCAGTTAGAAGCTGAGATGGATTTAGGTACAACAACAAGCTTACCTGATGTTAGTGGTCTTCCTTCAACTCCTGTTGGAACTGACAAAGAAGAAGATACATCAGAGCTTGAAGCTGAGCTTGAGGGATTAAAGAAGAAAATGAGTGAAGATAAGTAATTCTTCCACTTTTTATATTTTTATTTTTGTTAGTTCTTACAATCCGTACAATGAAATTTATCAAGTTGGTATGAAACAAAATGAAACATTTTATATTAGATAAATGGAATAAATAGATAGAGGTTGTGAATCACGTGTCTGCTCAAGGATTAATAGATCATGCAAGGGATTTTGCAGTCAAAGCCTATTCCTTTGATAAAGAAAAAAACTACAGTGAAGCTATTCCACACTATTTAGATGCTGCTGAAGCTTTAATGAAAGCCATAAAATTTGAAAGAAACCCTCAAGTTGCTCGTTCTCTTAAGAAGAAAGCCAATATGTACATTAGTAGAGCAAGGGAACTAAGGGAACTTCTAGAGAAGAGAAAAGAAAGGAAATCCAAAGCAGGAAGTGATGATGAGGAAGAAAAATTAGAAAATGCTATATCTGATATAATCGTTACAGAGAAACCAAATATTACTTTAGCTGATATAGCAGGTCTAGAAACCGCAAAGCAAACCTTGAGAGAAGCTATTGTTTTACCTCTTATGCGACCTGATTTATTCTCTGGAGCAAGAAAACCTTGGAAAGGTATTTTGCTTTTTGGTCCCCCTGGTTGTGGTAAAACTCTTTTAGCAAAAGCAACAGCAGCTGAAGTAGAAGCAACTTTCTTCAATGTTAGTGCATCCTCAATCATTTCAAAATGGCTTGGTGAATCAGAAAAATTGGTTAAACAGCTTTTCGAATTAGCAGACGAAAAACAACCCAGTATTATTTTTATTGATGAAGTTGATGCTTTAGCTGGTGCCAGAGGTGGAGAACATGATGCAATGCGTAGAGTTAAAACTGAGCTCTTAACATCAATGGATGGTCTATCGAGTTCCGAAACTGACAGAATAGTTACTGTTGGTGCTACTAATATGCCTGAATCTATAGACGGAGCATTCAGAAGAAGATTCGAGAGAAGGATTTACATTCCTTTACCAGATTTACCAGCTCGTGAAGCTATTTTTGTTTTCAATACCAAGGGTGTTGAACTAGCTGAAGATGCAGATTTCGAAGTTCTAGCAGAAATTACAGAAGGTTATTCAGGTTCTGATATTGCAATGGTATGTAGAGAAGCAATCATGACTCCAATCAGAGAACTTGACATGGCAGGAGCTATTGAAGATACTTCAATAGCTGCTCGGGCAGTAACTCAAGATGATTTTCTTGAAGCAATTGAATCAATTAACCCCTCTGTAAGTGATGATGAAATAGAAAAATACGATAACTGGAATGAAGAATTCGGCAGCGCATGATTTTAGAGGTTAAATCCATGTCCACCACTGAGAAGAAGAAGCCTAAGAAGGAGAAATCATCTGAAATAGATTTAAAAAAATTAAAAGATGAAAAAGAGATTTCAGATGAGAAATTAAAATTAATTGAAGCTAGTATTAAAGGTTTGGAGATTACAGCTGAAGAATTAAAAGCTACTCTGCCTGTTGATGCTATTTTTGTAAAAGAAGATCTCTCTAAAGATCAAAGGGCTATGCTTGAATTAGAATTTGAGGAAGAACTTCCAGAATGGGTAAAAAGGCCATGGATGTATATCAAGCCTAAGAAAACTGATCAAATTGAATCATGGCTCCAAAGTTGGTCTGCGATAGTATTGGATTACTCCCGTATTTTTGTGATTCACATAATTAATATTAACGATTTGAGAAGTGGTCACCCCTTCAATAACAAAAATTTAGGTAAGCGATTAACTCTTGCACAAGTAAGAAGTATCGTTGATCATTTAGTTCAACAGAATATTGCTCGTTGGTTAGATGAGAAAACAAAAACAAGGGCTCGCATTTATTGGAAATCAAATGAAGAATGGGCAGATGCGTTAGTAGACTTCATGATAGATACTGGAAGAGTGGTTGAAATACACTCACTTTACGATTTAACTCAGCTGGAACAAAATTGGGGAAATTTGCCTGCTGATGATCTTGTTATTGTGTGCGAAATGCTAGTAGAACGTAAAGTTGCTCGTTGGTTAAACAAAGAAAAAACAATAATTCAGTTTGAAGCTGATAAAGTGTTTTAGTTTGTTCTTTTTCTGAATTATAGTCCCATTAAACCGGGAAACCAATATTTCACGCCTTCAGAATAACTCCTGTCAACTCGAGCTATGCTATTTTCTTCAAAGAATTGTAAACATCTATCTATTCGTTCTTCAGTCCAACTTGTTCTCATGAGTAAATCTTCCTTTGTAACAAAACCAACTCTGGATGCATAATTTAGAATAACATCATGATCTGGACTAAACTCAACAGGAACAAATTCAACAATCTTCAATCCTGAATCTAACACTCTATATGGTGGGATTAATTGAGTATTGATTAATTTCTCCAAGGATCGATACATATCATCAATTGAAACCATCCTCCCAGGACGAGTTTTATTTAGCTGTGTGAATAGTTCTCCGATGGCCATAATTCCACCGTTTTCTGATATCATCTGTTGCCCTATTTCAAGAATTTCATTAGCTAATACATCAAAGAAGCCCTTTCCAGTAAGTTTATCTTTGAGAGTTGGAGTTTCTTTCCAGTCAAAACGTCCAATTTCGGTGGGTAATCCTAGTTCTTCTCTCAGATTTGCTAATTTATCATAATAATCTTTATTTTCAGAGATTTTATCACCGTATTTTTTCTCAAACTTTTTCAGTTGTTTTTTGACTTCGCTAATATTATTTATCATTTGTTCTAATTCTTTAATCATTAGCTCTGCCGCTTTTACTTGAAAAGCTGACTTAATTTTGATCTTCTTCTCTATATCTCTTAAACCCACTTCTATCTCCAGCTTTGTTATTGTCTAGGACTTATTTATATCTTCTCAAATTAATTGATTAAATGATTATTATATAATGTTTGATAATTCTAAAAGCCATTTCTTTATCTTTTCAGTTAAAGAGCTGCTCTCCCTTGGTGAAAGAAAAGCTGCAAGTTTGTTTTTATATTTGTTAAAATACGAATTGTAAATATTCATCATTTCTTCATGGATTTGCTTCCCTTCTTCTCCTAAATTCTTAATTTCGTATGAAATATCTTCTAATTCCTCAAGAATATAGCCCACATCTATCTTAATCTCTATCATGTTGATTAATTCAAACATTTCTTTTCGAATGTTAACAAATATCTCGTTAATAGAGCTAGTTCTTTCCAAGTAATTCACCTAGCAACTTATCTTAAAGAATGGAAAGAAAGGAATCTAGAAATTTTCAAGTCTTTTGTTGATATTAAAGTTCTTTCAATACTCTTCGAAAGTCATTTAACCAACGAGCTGCTTGAAATTCTAATTTTTCGCAATCTTCTTCTTTAATGATCTCCTGAGGCTTATATTTTCCTATAATTTCACGCCAATTATTCATATCTCCAATAACCCAATGGTCTTTTGGTATTGAAGGAAATGTTGTCAGAATGTGAATCATTTCTTCAATGTCTGCAATTATGAGATCTGCTCTAGCTACTGATTTTAATCTAGTTAAATCAATAAGTTCAATCGCAGATGAAACGAAATCAGCTGTTTTAGATGGGATTTTCTTGAGGGTATCAAATGGAATTGAACTGGTATCTGCAGTTTCTTCCCCTTCAACAACCATGAGTTGTTTGATTCCCTTTTGATATCTATTATTTAGATTCTCTCGTTTCACAAAATCATCTAAATTAAAGCCTATCTTTTCTAATTCTAATCTTGTTTTGAAAATTCCTCTAATGAGAGCACGAAGTTGTTTTCTATAAGCAATCTGCTCAATTTCACTTTTTTCGTAACTTAGAACTAGATTGTCTAAAGTTGCAATTGAAGCAAACAGATCAGCTTCCAAATTCAATATTTTTTCTTCTGCTTTTGTCATGTCACCACTTGAGCTACTTTTAACTTGAGTGAGTTGTTTCTCAGCTATAAAACCTTTTTTGGTATATCTTTTATGTAATTTGAGGTAATCAATATTAGTCATATCGCCATCATCAAATTTTTCTTGTACTATTTCTAGAGTATCTTGGACAGCTAATGATTCAGCTCTCAAATCCTCTTTTAATGATATAGAAATCTCTTTAGTTCTACTTTGTACAGCTATTCCGCCTTCCTTCAATAAAGCTTTTCTTTCTTTTTCTATATCTCTGGAAATATGCTCTATTTTATCTTGATAATTGACAATTGTTTTGTCAATGGAGCGTCTTTCTTCCTCAATTCTTGGATTTATACTTGCGAAAGATGCTTGAGGTATTGTCTTCACAGGAATTGTTGCTCTTGGTAATGTTGAAAATCTTTGTTCCCCTTTTGGTTTCTTAGTCTTTGTCTTGTATGCTTTAGCAGGAACATTGATGAAAAGTTGTTTTATATCAATCATAACTTGATAAATATGATACCTAGGTTCCCATTCTGCAAGAAGACGCATACTTAATGTACCATCTTCATCAACATTAGGGTGATTTACTTTAGGAGTAATATCAACAAATGGAGGTATTTCAGGGAAACCATCCTGAATGTAAATGTTGGCAAAAATTGGTATTTCAGTACCTTCTATTGTTCCAACATAGCCTTTCCATTGTTTCAAATTACCTCTAACTGGTTCGAAATTTATTTGTTTATCGAATACTAATTGCATTTCATTTGCAAGATGGAAATCGTCTGTGGAAATTTTGTTCACCTTTCTAATTATTTCTCTAAATAACTTCATACCAATCAAAGTTTAAAAAATGTTGCATTTGAAAAGCGAAAAAGATCAGATTATTCAGATAATTGCAAAACTATTTTGATTGGTTGAGCTAAATTCTTGTCTAGAACGAATACAATAGCCTTTTTCGAATCCAGTGCATCTTCAAGTAATGATTCAACCTCTAACAGTTTTCCTTGCACCATTAGGTCTGGTTTTTCTAACCCATAAGTCAACATTAATCTCATTCTGAGTTCTTTTACAGTTTCAGTTGGAAGCGCTACAAACTCGATTTGTTCTAATTTGTACATCTCGCCACAAGCTGGACATTCCTTGGATTTTTCTAATTCTAGAATTGTTGTAGCATTATGAAGACCATCATAGAAAAGATAATTTTCCAATTTTTCACCTAATTCCAGAATTAACTTTAGTGTTTCCTGAGCCATTATTCCCCCAATAATTGATGATAATGTGGCAACAGCTGGTAAAGGTGGCTCTGCATCAATTTCTTTTCTCTCTTTTTTCCTTTCATCCCCAAATGGAGAGCATGCTTGAGCTAACTCTTCATCTGGTACCAAAGGCTGGCATTCAAAACACGCTGTTTCATATGGAATAATTACTTGTGCATTACCTAAGAAAGCAAACATACCCCCCATAACAAGTGGTTTTTTTACTCGAATAGCCATCGAATTGATCCATCTTCTTCCAATAAAAGTATCTAAGCATGCTACTATGACATTTGCTTGCTCATAAACTGATGCAGAAATATTCTCCATCTTTTTATGATAAAAATCAATTTCGATATTGGGATTTATTTCTTTCAATCTTTGTACAGCTGTTTCTGATTTTGATTTACCAACATCCTCGTCTTTAAACAATAATTGTCGATTTAGATTCGAAACTTCAATTGTATCAAAATCAATAATCGTAAGTTTCCCTATTCCTGAAGAGACAAGTACAGTAGCTACATAGCTCCCTATTGCTCCAACCCCCACTAGAACAACAGAACCATTGTCAAGTTTTAGTTGATCCCATCCTGGGATAAGTTGTTGTCTTGAGTAGCGCTCATCTCCATCCATTTAATGAACTCCTTGAATGACTCACATAGAAAGAACTGATATAAGTTTCTTTTTACTATCACACTGAAAACAACGAGAAAATCTATAAAAAGAGCTTTTTATGAAAGAAAACTAAATTAAAAGAAGTGTTTAGATAAAACTAAAGTCCACCTTTAGTTCTAGCAATAAGATAGCATTTATCGCCATCCATCATTCCTGTTTGTTTTAGTATTTCACTGTCATCGAGTTGCTTACCATGGAAAACTATAATGACTGTGTTAGCAGGAATTTTCTTCTTTTTAGCAACTTCTCTCTTTAATTGTGCAACTGTTGAATGTGGATCAACATCTAAATCTATTTTTCCTCCACCAATTGCTGTTACTACAGTTATTCTCACTTTTGTTCACACCTAAATCTTTCTAAATTTCTATTAACATATTCATTCTTAAAGCTTACCAAATTATTCTGCGTTTTTTGAATTTGCAGAAGCTCAATGTTTTGGAAAATTAATAAGTTGTCCTCTTTTCCTTCTCTCCCTTTCTTTTTATTGTTATAGAGGAAGGAATCCCTTCTATTTCTCTTTCTAACTTTTTGACACCTAATCTCGATATCTGTTTTCCCTCAAGAAAACCAATCTTAATCATATATAACACGTTTTTGAAGATTGTTTCTGCAGTTGGTTTTTTAGATAGATTCTCATAGAGATTAATCCAATAATCATAAGCATCTGGAGCCAAAAAATATTGCATTAATGCCAATTTATCTTTCTCTTCTATACTTGTTGGAGATTCTTTTGCTTCTTTCAACTCTTCCATTCGTTGTTTTCTTTGTTCAGCAATTTGCATTAACTCTTTTGCTTTTCTTTGCTTAATTTTCTCCAGTTCATCATCAGTTGTCATTGGCTACCTTCATCACAAAGCAAGGAATCAAGTTATTAAACTTATTTTTTTATCACTTAAAGCAGTCCTAAGATTTGTTTATAGGTAAATGTTTCTCAACAGGTAGAAATCTAGATAAAACATTAAATTTTTCTGCATATTTTACTCCACACTTCATTCCATCGGATCGTCGATTAACATCTAACCAATCATCAACTTGTTGCCAATTGTAGAAATCACCATAAAGTTTAGCTACTTCCTTAACTTTCTCAAAAGAGGAAGTTACATCTATGTAGATCGTTGGCAAAGGTGATATTTCCTCATGATACATGAAGATTGGAATATGAAGTGGAGGTCTATAAGGATCTAGCGGTTCTGTTATTTTTGGAATACGCGCATATGTGATTGCATCATAGAGTATTTGAGCAGTTCCTCTGTGATCTGGATGTCTTGTGTTCATTGACCATGTTACTACTGCATCTGGTTTGACCTCAGCTATCACTTTAGCCATTTTCAGCGCACTTTCTCTTGTAGCTCTCACAGATGTATCACCATATTCTAGAAAAAGAGTTTCACAACCAATTATCTTCCCAACATCTTTTCCTTGTTTTTCTCTTATTTCTTTCACTTCAGAAGAAGACATTCCATTAAAATGTGAGGCCATTTCACCGCTAGTTGTCCAAGCCAGAAACACTTTATCACCCCTGTTAACATGGTTTACAAGTGTTCCTATGCACCCTATTTCATCATCTGGATGTGCTACACATGCAAAGATTGTTTTTTTTTCATCTACCATTGCTACAAAATAAGAGTATGTGTTTTTAAATTTCATCTAAGAAGAGCAAGAGAAATCTGTGGAAAGGAGTTTGAAATTTACTCAATCTGTAGAAGGACAATAACAATACATATAGACATCCTATTAGAAAGCGAGTAATCTTAAGTGAACTAAAGCCAAAAGTGAAAGTTGACTTTAAGAATGAAATTCTAATAAGTATACATGAAAATAAAATTCTAGGTCTGGTTTAATGTCAAAAAATAGAGATAAGCCCAAATTTGTAATTGATTTTCCTGAACTAGCAAAGCAATGGCATCCAACAAAAAATGGGGATTTTAAACCAGAAAACACCTCTATGTGGTCAAAAAAGAAAGTTTGGTGGAAATGTGATAGGGGACCAGATCATGTATGGGAAACCACAGTAGAAGCAAGAACTTACAAGAGAACAAGATGTCCCTTTTGTCGCGGTCTTAAACCTTCTGTCACTAATTCTTTAGCATCAATTCATCCAGGACTAGCAAAACAATGGCATCCAACAAAAAATCAAGAATTAAAACCAAACATGGTTATAACTGGTTCTCACAAGAGCGTATGGTGGAGCTGTGATGAGGGCCCAGATCACATATGGAAAACAGAAATAAGAAATAGAACAGGAAAGAGAAAGACCGGATGTCCTTTTTGTGAAGGAAAAAAGCTTTCTATAACAAATTCTCTGTCAACTGTGTTTCCTGAATTAATTGATGAATGGTTTCAAGAGAAAAATGGAAAAATTACTCCAGAAATGGTGAAATTTAACACAAGTAAAGCATATTGGTGGAGCTGTGATAAGGGCCCAGATCACATATGGAAAACAAAAGTAGGACATAGGACCGGAAAAACTAAATCAGGATGCCCTTTCTGCCAAAACCTTAAGCTATCAGTCACTAATTCTTTAGCTTCTTGTTATTCCGAATTAGCTAAAGAATGGCACCAAGAAAGGAATGGAGACACTACACCTGATAAGGTCGTTGCAGGCTCGGGACAATTATATTGGTGGAAGTGCGATAAAGGACCAGACCATGTGTGGAAAGCAACTCCAAATACAAGAACGAATCAAAAAAGAGGTTGTCCTTTTTGTTCTGGGCAAAAGGTTTCAGTCACTAATTCCTTAGCTTCTTGTTATCCTGAATTAGCTAAAGAATGGCGCCAAGAAAAGAATGGGGAAATTACTCCAGATAAAATTACAGCAAAATCCAGCAAATATTTTTGGTGGAAGTGCGATAAAGGATCAGACCATGTGTGGAAAGCAACACTAGCTAATCGAACCAGAAGTTCAGGTGGTGGTTGTCCTTTTTGTGCTGGACAGAAGGTTTCAGTCACTAATTCCTTAGCCTCACTCCATCCTGACCTAGCTAAAGAATGGTACCAAGAAAAGAATGGGGAAATTACACCAGATAAAGTCGTTGTAGGCTCGGGGAAACTATTTTGGTGGAAGTGTGATAAGGGTCCAGACCATGAATGGAAAACATCGCTATCTAATCGAATCAGAAGTTCAGGAGGTGGTTGTCCTTTTTGTGCTGGACAGAAGGTTTCAGTCACTAATTCCTTAGCCTCACTCTATCCTGACCTAGCTAAAGAATGGTACCAAGAAAAGAATGGGAAGATTACACCTGATAAAGTCGTTGCAGGGTCTGCTAAAAGATATTGGTGGAAATGTGATAAGGACCCAGATCATGAATGGAAAACATCTCCGCATAACAGAACAAGTCGTAGAGCAACAGGTTGTCCATATTGTAATCTAGGTGATGTAGAGCTAATAGGATATCTCTGGGAAAGAATCTGCCATCGAATTGCTCAACAGCTTTTAAAAGAAGAAAAATGGTTTTGGTAACCAAAGATTGAAACTCCAGATTTTGGAGGAAAAAACTGGATAGTACCTGAAATACTTATAGAAAAAACCGATGGGTCATTTGAGATTATCGAAGTTAAGAAGTCACCTTATATTTTAACATTTAAAGATTCAGTCATTTATCCTCAATATGCTAGCAAGGTTATTTTTTGGTGCTTGAATATAGAAACACCAATAGAAATTGACTCTAAGGAGAACTTTGTTTTTATTTCTAGTGATGAATTAGTAGAACAATTAAAACACAAAACTACAGAGGGAAATAGAAGAACAATATCAAGGATAATAAATGATATTAAGAAACTTAAGGAAGGAACACTTTTATCTCAACAAAAACTTCTTACAGAGTTCATCCTTGTAGACGAATGAATAAGATAACCTTTTTCTAATTGGTAGTAGATTACTTTTCCATTTTATCGACTCTATCTCCCTTCCCTACATTGTTAACTAAAGTACCTATACACCCAATTTCATCATCAGGGTGTGCTACACATGCTAAAATAGTTTTTTTTCCAGTATTCATTGAGATATCTTACCTTTTGAGTTTTTAAATTTCTTCTTTTATTAATTTTAATTTTTATCACTTTGAATTAAGTCTCTTGCCAAAAAATACTTTAAATAATCAAAACAAAACATAACAGACAAGAACGCTTTGTCTTGAGGTTATCTTATGTATGATGAACATAGAACTCAAAAAGTTGCTCGAATTATTGAAATCCCCATTCCTCTTGAGTTCTTCGATATGTTGCAGGATTTGGTTTCATACTATGGGAATAATGATAAAGCAGTTTTAGAGTCTATCAAGGCACATCATAAGGAGATGTTCGGCTCGTTGGATGATTTTAGAATGCAGATGGCGTCAACAGTCTCCAGAGGAGTGAAAACGGCTTCTGGGATAAATACTCCTGTTACGGATGGTAGATTAGCTAGAATCATTGAAAATGGTAAGAAATTTGAACAAAAAACCCAGAAAGAAATTGAAAAAGTGGATAAATTACTTGATAAACTTGAAGATATTACTGTTTTTAAGGAACTGAAAGAAGAAATCTCTTCAATGAAAAGTATGATTGAGCGAATACAATCTACAGGGGTAATCACACAAAGACCTAGAGGTCCCAAAGCAGATCTTTCTTCTTTGGAAATAGGAATAGCTGATTCAGTAACAAAATCAATGTCTCCGCCAGAAAGACCCTTGCTTGATACAGTTCTAGATAGTATGCTTTTCTTTGATGATGAAGAATTAGCTGAAGATTCTGAAGAAGAAATCAAAGAAGAAACAGAAAAAAATTAAACTTATTTTTTTGATTGATTGACTAATAATTGTGCAATGTTAGTGAATGCTTCTTCTACTTGATTACCAGTTAACGCACTTGTTATGATGCTGTAGTGGCTTTTTATTTTTGTGTGAACTGCCTCATATTC
The DNA here is from genome assembly GCA_030608385.1 of Candidatus Heimdallarchaeota archaeon. GTDB lineage: Archaea > Asgardarchaeota > Heimdallarchaeia > Heimdallarchaeales > Heimdallarchaeaceae > UBA460. The sequence continues at coordinate 39,878 of JAUWEG010000002.1, read as the reverse complement.
TTTTTTTGAAACAGCAATTTGATTTTTTAAATCTTCTTTATTTCCAACAAGAACTTTGATTACATCTTTACCACAGTTATCTACAAATTCCTTTTCCCACTTTTGAACATCTTTGAGAGTTGCAGCTCTTGTTAAATCATAAACTAGTAATGCTGCTCTTGCCCCTTTGTAGAATGTGTGTCGGATGAAACGAAATCTTTCTTGCCCTGCTAAATCCCAGATAGAAAGAGCAACTCTTGTTCCATCTTCTAAATCTATGTGTTTTTCAGACGGTTCCATGCCGATAGTCATAAGGTAGGAACCATCAAATCTGTCGTGAACAAATCGTTGTACTAAGCTTGTTTTACCAACAGCAGCGGATCCCAATAATAGAATTTTGTAGTTGTAATCTGGTTGAATTTTACTCATTTTACTCCTCTTCTAATAGTTTAGCTATTCTTTCCAAATCCTCTATGAGACTATCTAAATAAAACTTTTCAAAACTACCCTCTGCTCTGTCAATAGTACTTAGAGAGATACAGAGATCTTCAATGGCTTCTTTGTGTTCTTTTTCTTGTTGTGTTGGTATATAGCTCTTTATCTTTCTTAGAACTTTTTTTGCCATTCCTGAAGTGAGTTTGCGATTAATTGTACCATCTTGATAAGCTTGTACTGTAGAGCGCATCCATAAAGCCACGTTATACAAATTATCAATCTCATCGGGAGGGGAAATAGCGGTCATTACAGCTAAGAAAAGTTTACAAGATTAATATAATTTGTGTTGAATGGGATTAAAGGGAAATAGTAGAAAAAAAAAGAGGGAAAAACCCTCTCACACTCCCTATATTTACGGAGCCTAAAACTCCAGCATAAACTTAAGCTGTTTGACTAACTTGAACTGTTTCTCCTACGAGAAACTCAAAGTTGTCACGTATTGCAGGATCCAAGTAATAAAATACACTACGCATATCTGATAAATTGGACATTTTCTTAAGGATTCCTTTCTCAAGCAACCTTCTAATACCGTAACGGACAGTCCTTTCGGGTTGGCTTACTGACCCAAGGATTTGCTTCTGAGTCATAGGGCCGCTTACATCTAAGACTTTAATTATGTCTTCTCCACCGCGTGGAAGTTTTCGTCTTTTCATTTTTTACACCTTTTTGATGCTCAACCACTTGGAATGGTTGTCTTACTCTTTAGAGCTCGTCTAAGAGTCGAATTTTGTTAGCGATACTGTTTCCTAACGTTGACCCTTATAAAGTTTTGGGAGGTTCAAAACGGCTTTCTTACGGGGTTTTGGACACTTTTCTACGTATCGCTTATACGTATACAACATTATCGGTAAAAACTGTGAATTTACCCGTTTCTAATGTTCTAGTAGTAATATTAGGGCATTTTCACTTAAATAGTTTTCTCAAAAAAGTGCAATAAAATGCAAAAAAGATAGATTTATATATCACACTTTGGCTTTTTTTGCGTTTTTCAACAGAAAAAATGTGATATAATCACAACTCTGTAGCAGAAACTGCTTTACTGTGTTAAATTATTTTTTTCTAATTGTTTTTATGTAATTCAGTTAAACTTAAAACCGTCTCATCTTTCTTTAGTTTGTGACTGAATTTAAGAAAAGGCATCTGTTGTTGATCTATGGTTCTGCTTATGTTTTAATAGCCTTTATCCTAGCTTTTCTCTTCACAGCTATTATTGGAGAATGGACATTTAGTGCATTCATATTGAACTTCAGTATGTGGGGAATTATTTGGATTGTTTCAATGTTTGGTTATCCAATGTTCTTTTTAGATGCAGACCCTACTGCTTTATCTATTGATCCAGCTTTTTCCGTATTAGCTTATTTCGTAATTATAGCTGGTTTATTCATAACATATCAACTTCATGTGAAAATCATTGAGAAAAAATTGAGTAAAGAACTATCTATAGGTAAGATACTAAATTTGTATTTTCCGGTTAAGAAAAGATCAGCTACTGAAACTGGGGGTTAAGAGAAATGAAGCATGATTATAGAATCTTCTCCAAAAATATTTATGGAATAACATCTGCCGTACTCTGGCTTTTAACATCTTTCCTTTTTGCTGTAGACATAATTCATTTCTTTAAACTATATTCTCATCTTAAACAATTCAAATTAACCAGTTTGACTGTTTATTTATATGATCTTAAACCAACTTTAATTCTAATACTGGTTATAGGATTAATCTTTGTTGTAGGAACTCTACTATTCTTTGGAAACCTTGTTTATCTAACTTATAGACATCCAAAAAAACTCTATACTTTCATATTGCCTTTAATTACAATACTCTTAGTACTTGGTGCAATCCTGCCTTTAACACAGTTCGCAGTTGATCTAGTGTTTCAAATACCAGAGCCTCTGCTAACAGATTCTGTACTCGGCACAATGTCCAACGATTTATTCATCCACATAAATCGGAATCTACCTTATGATTATACTGTCTTTTGGATGCAACTTATAGTACCAATAATAGCCTCTGTTTTCCAATATCTAGGGATTAAGAAAATTAAGAAAGATAAAGAAGATAAGTAACGATTCTATTTTCTTTTTCATTCATGTCGGATAAAAAACTTAATCTAATCTTTGTTTTACAGAAACATGTGTCATTCAAAATAGGTTTTCTGGTTAATCCTATTGCAGGAATAGGTGGGAAGAAAGGCTGGAAAGGAACTGATTTAATTGAAGATGCATGGGAGTATTTTGAGGGTGGGGAGAAATATTCCTTTGAAAGAGTGAAAAAAGCACTATCTTCATTATCGTCCTCGTTACCTCTTACTTTTTATTATTGTGATAATCCAATGGGCGCAGAAATATTGGAAGAGTATCCTTTCGAGAAAATCTTGATTTACACTCCTTCTAAAGATAGAACTGCAGCTCAAGATACGCAAAAAGCTTGCCAAATTTTTCTAGAAAATGAAGTTGATTTGGTACTCTTTGTAGGTGGTGATGGAACAGCTAGAGATGTTGCATCTGTAATCGCTGATAAAATACCTACTTTGGGAATTCCTTCAGGAGTAAAAATGTTTAGTGGGTGTTTTCTCTATCATCCTCAAGATTTAGGTGAAATCATGGTTGATCTTGTTGCAGATGAGCTAGTAATAACTGCTGAAGATGTTATGGATGTAAATGAGGCATTATTTAGAGAAAATAAAGTACATGCTACTCTATTCGGTCATTTAATGGTTCCTCAGAAAACTGGGTTAATACAGGGAGGCAAAATCTCATCATCAGTTACCTCTGTTGAAACATATGAAGTAATGGCACTTGAGCTTAAGGAAGAACATTCAATTAACGATGGAATAGTTGTATTAGGCACAGGAAGTACTATTTATCATGTAATGAAAGCGATGAATATAGAGAAAACCTTGTTGGGTGTAGATCTCTTTGAGGATGGAAAAATAGTAAATAGAGATATTTCTGAAGCGACACTATATGAACTTACAAAAGGGAAAGATATATCTATTATACTAACACCAATTGGTGGTCAAGGCTTTCTTTTGGGTCGTGGGAACCAACAAATAAGTTCTAGAGTTTTACTAAACGCGAAAAGCTTCAAATTTGTAATCCTCTCTTCGGAGCAAAAACTAGAAACTATAGAACAACTGGAGTTAGATCTTGATTCTCCAGTAGATATTCCGGATATAAGAAATGGTTATGTAAAAGTTCTAATTGCATATCATCAATATAAATTGACAAAAATTAATGTTCAAAACAATGATTAGATTTCCTCGTAAAATCGCATTTTCAAAGCATGAATATCATCATCGTAGTCTCGTTTTATTAAATCTGTAGCACGATGAAATTCTGTCACTTGTATAGTCTTTCTAACTTCTGGAATCTTATCTACAACCTCTCTTTTGTATCTCTCTTTTGATTCCTCTTTCTCTAATTGGTTGTGGATCATATTACTAAGAATTAGTGCTTTTTCGATGAAGATAATTACTGGAAAACAGACATCATAAACCGATGCCCTTAGTTCCTCATTTATACAGATTTTCAGTGACCTGGCTAAATCTGGAAGGATAACATTATCGAAGATCATTGATTGGCTTTTTTCATTTTCAAGATAGTCAAGTGCTTGAATTAAATTACCCTTAAGTTCGGGTCCAAAAATTCTGAAATTTTTTGGTTTGAGAGTTAACATGTTGTAATCATCATAAGCAGGTGGTTCAGTTTGTTTTACTTCAGTCTTTTTAGGAATAGATTCCTCGATAACTATTTTCTCTTTTTTCTTAGTCTTTTTCTTTGGTTTCTCTATCTCCTTTGCTAAATGGAAAATTTTACGGAGATCTAGAAATATTCCCCGACCACGGAAGACTATGTTATGAGCTTCACCTGGCTCGTAGATATATTTTCCTTCTCTTTCAACTACTGCTTGAAAGGAACCATCCTCCCAAATAGGAAATGCAATTTTATATGCTGCTTTCCCTACCTTGTCTTCTTTTACAAATAGAGTTGCTTTTGATATGTCTTGAGGTAAATTATTGTTCTTACCTATGAGTAAGACGTTATCTATTCCAGTTCCATCTCCCTCATAGATTACGATAATTTCTGCTTTGTCAGTTTCTTCAACTTTGACTGAAGACATGTATAGAGGAAAATCATCACTACCAATATCACTCATTATACTCATTCATTATTCTCACTATAGTCAAAAAAGCTTTTCGAAAGAATCCTTGGTCTTTATTAGGTAAAAATATAGTGAAAAGAGAAAAAAAATGATATCTCAACTGTTTTAATTGAAAAACTCACTAAGCGTTTCTATTATATATGTGATAGATTCATCTGTTAGAGACGTAACCATTGGAATTTCAAAGTGGTTTTGTGCTACAAACTCGGAGTTTGAGCATTTAATTTTTGAATAATCTGGATAATCAATAACTCTTGATAAATGCCACTTTGATAGATCTAAATAGCAAGGTTGTTGATAGGAAAGCTTATTGTAAATAGCTCTAGACCCAATATTTTTGCCTTTCAAGTACTCAATAACTTCATTTTGTGAAAACTTTTTGTTTAAAATAACAGGTGCCATAATATAATCAGAATGTTGATGACCAGAAAAAACTTTTTGGATTCTTAAATCTTCTAGTTCACTCAATCCCTCTCTATATTTATCTCCTGTATCATGTCTCTTTGATAGTATTTCTTGTGCTCTATCCATTTGAACATTCATTATAGCTGCAGTCAAATCTGTCATCCGATAGTTAAATCCTATGAAATAATGCGCGTATCCTCCCGCAGGGCTTCTTCCGTGATTCTTTATGCTTTTTATTTTTTCAGCTAATTCTTCATCATTTGTTATAACTGCTCCCCCTTCTCCCCCTACTAGATTTTTGCTTCCATAAAATGAAAAACATCCAATACTTCCAAAATTCCCGACATGAGTATCGTCAATTGTTGCACCGTGACCTTGTGCACAATCTTCAATCACAATTAAATCTCGATCCTCAGCTATGTCCATAATTGCTTTCATGTCACATGGATTTCCAAAAATATGAACTGGCATTATTGCTTTTGTATTTTCAGTGATTTTTTCTTCAATTTTTTCTGGATCTATGTTGTATGTTTCTCTGTCTATATCTACAAATACTGGTATAGCCCCAGAGAAGAGAATTGTGTTAGAAGATGCAACAAATGTAAAAGGGGTTGTGATTACTTCATCCTTGGGACCGATATCCAGAGCAACCATAGCTAGGTGTAAAGCACATGTTCCATTTACAACAGTTGAAGTAAATTTAGCTCCACTAAACTTAGAAAATTTTTCCTCAAACGATCTCGCATTCTTACCTTCAACAAGATATTTGCTCTTAACTACATCTTGAACTGCTTTCAATTCAGGTTCTTTAATGTCAACATCAACAACAGGTATCATATACATCTCTCTTTTTACTACTTTTGAGTAAATTACAGTAAAATTGAATCTTTATTAAATTTTTGGTCATATCATTAAGATTTCACTTGAAGGTTTCTCTGCTGCGATAAATTAGACTTTTGATAGAGAGCACTATTGGTATTTTTCTCAAAGAAACGGTTCTTTTATCAGTATCAACAATAGCCCATTTTCCATTAACAAGAGGACCTGGATTTACTAAAATTGTTTCTCCTTGTATGTCATAATTCTGTGATTCATGAATGTGTCCTGCAAAAATCAAATCATAAGGAATTTTGAGAGTGTGGTTTTGAATTAATTCACTTCCTGAATGAATAGAACACCATCCAATATAATCTAATTTTGTGTCCTTAGGAGGTTCATGAAATAAACCGATAAGAAGATCCGTTTTATTTTTTTCATATTTCAGAATTTTATTTTCAAGTTTACTCAAGTCTTTGGATATTTCTTCCTTGTCTTTTTCACCAGGTGTTTGAAATGGTGTTCTATATTCAGCTGGAGAACAAAATCCATACCCTACTACTAGCAGATTTTCATGTTTAACGGTTGAATCTCCTAGATAATAGAACTGAGGAATGCTTTCAGAATATTCTTTGAAAATTTCTATAACTTCTTCGGAATCACTATTGCCATGAGTATAAAAAACAGGAATACTTGCTTTTGAGAGTATCTTGAAAATTTTTCTTGTAGATTTTCTCTGAAACTCGATAAATTGGGGAAGATACTTATCATAAACCAATTCTGTATATTTTTCCCTGGAGATTTTCTTGCTTTTGAGAATAGACTTTAGAACCAAACGATAGGATATGGTTCCTGCAATATCTCCTGTAATAAAGAGAGCATCTGTTTTTCTTATTTTTCGAAGAATACGATGCAAGTTTGCATTGCTGCCATGACAATCACCGATTACAGAAATTTTCACTAATTATCACCTAAAATACGCCCCATTTTATCTTTAACCATTTTAGTAAATACTTGATTATCTATTCTTTCAGAAATCCATTTCACTTCTTCATCAAAGAATCTATCTTCCTTCAATGGAGGAATATCTTTTCTTACTATTTCATATATCTCTTGTACAGCTTCAGAAACATTATTCAAATCTTCTTTAAATCCTAATGCTTGATATGCAGTATAAAATTCAATGGCTATCATTTGCACAACATTCTTGACTAATTGATACGCTTTCTTGCTTGCAGTGAGACCCATAGAAACATGGTCTTCTTGATTAGCTGAAACTGATATATTATCGATTGAAGCAGGAGAAGCTAATATTTTATTTTCAGCAGCTATCGCTGCATCTACATATTGTATCATCATTAAACCTGAGTTTAAACCAGGTTTTTGTATCAAGAAAGATGGAAGTCCTGATATTGTTGAATCTAGTAAAAGGTTTACCCTTCTTTCAGAGATATTTCCTAATTCTGTCATAGCTATGCACAAATAATCCATAGCAAGACCTATAGGTTCTCCATGGAAATTTCCCCCAGAAACAACTTTTGAAGTTTCTAAGCAGACTAGAGGATTGTCAGTTGTTGAATTAATTTCAATTTCTACTAGATTCTTGCAGTGCTCTACAACATCTAGTATCGCTCCATGAACCTGTGGAGAACATCTGATAGAATAAGGATCTTGAATTCTTTTTGGTTGATTACTTAGCAAATCACTGCCCTTAAGAATATCCAAAATAGCTTTAGCGAATCTCATTTGTCCTACGTGTGGTCGTAAATCCATTATAAAAGAGGAAAATGCACTAATATTGCCTTCGAAGGCTTCCAAAGTTAAACCAACTGTAATAACTGAGTTTTCTAAAATATTCATAGAATCAGAAACAGCATGTGCTGCAAAAGAAGTTAGTACATGTGTTCCATTAATTAATGATAATCCTTCTTTAGCTTTAAGTTCTATAGGAGACAAATCAAGTTCAGCAAGAATTTCGGAACCTTTGAGTACTTTACCATCTAACTTTGCTTTTCCTTCTCCAATCAAAATTCTAGCTATATATGCAAGAGGTGAGAGATCCCCACTAGCTCCCAGAGAGCCTATACTGGGTACAAGAGGTATGATTCTCTCATTAATCAGTTTTTCAAGCATTTCAGTAATTTCTATTCGAACACCGCTCCCTCCTCTACAAAATGAATTCAACTCTATAACCATGGCACCTAAAACTATTTCATCGGGAAGATTAGGACCAAATCCAATGCTATGTGATTTGATCAAATTCTTTTGAAGAATTTCTCTTTCAGAAGGAGAAATGATTGTATTGGACAGTTTTCCAATACCTGTAGATACACCATAAATAGTTTCGTTTTTATCATGTTTAGCTTCAATAATTACCCTTGCTTCTTTTATTTTTCTTGTTCCTTCCTCACTGATTTTAACTTTTTTTCTAAATCGTGTAATTTCGATCAAAGAATCTATAGTTAAGGAATCTCCGTCTAGAACTACAATTTCTTGGTTCATGATTATCTAATATTCCTACATTCTATATTATTTATTCATTATGCTTTCCCCAATTTCTTCAATCATCCTGATGTTCACTAGTTTTTTGTTTTCAGTTACATTGGGGAAATATTTTAAACAAAGCATTCTTAGTTTTCTTAAATTCAAAAAAAAGGGATAATAATATGACTTATGTGATTACTGGAAAAGGGCTAAAAATTGAAGATGTTGTCAATGTTGCACGACATAATGAAAAAGTGGAAATCCATCCAGATGCAATGGAACGAATGAGAAAATGCAGAGAAATGCTTGAAGAGAAAATTGCAGCAAATGAAATTATGTATGGAATTACAACAGGAATAGGAGAATTTTCTGAAGTGGTCCTAACAGGTGATGAAGTTTTGCTATTTCAGAAATATTTGATATATAATCATGCTGCTGGAATTGGAGAAGCTGCTCCAATAGAGCATATTCGCGGAGCAATGCTAGGCAGAATAAATGTTTTAGCAAATGGTTATTCTGGAAATAGACCTATTATTGCTGAAACATATGTTGAAATGCTAAATAAAGGAGTTACTCCTGAAGTTTGTGAAAAAGGGTCTGTAGGTGCTTCTGGAGATTTGGCTCCAATGTCACAAATTGCTCTATTATTGATGGGTGAAGGTCGAGCTTTTTATAAAGGAGAATTACTGCCAGGAAAAGAAGCTATGGATAGAGCAGGTATTGAAATACCTGGTTTACAGGCAAGAGATGGTTTAGCGGCAATTAACGGTTCCAATCTTCTTACAGCAATGAGTGCCATTTTTGTATATGATGCTTTACGTTTTATGAAACAAGCAGAAATCGCTTGTGCTATGTCGATAGAAGCATTAATGGGTAACTTGAAACCTTATACACCTAAACTTCATGAAATTCGAGGTTTTCCTGGAGCTGTTAGATGTGCAAAAGCTCTCACTAAGCTTTTCAAAGGTGGAGCTCTTTATGAAGGAAAGCTAAAAGTTAAAGTACAAGATGCATATTCAATGCGATCTGCACCACAAGTTTTAGGTGCTGTACATGATACTCTGGCTTGGGGTCGATCTCAAGTTGAGATTGAATTAAATGGTGTTGGTGATAATCCTGTTTTCTTGACAGAGGAAAAACTTACTCTAACTGGTGCTAATTTTCAAGGTACTCCTGTAAGCTTGCCTATGGATTTAGCTGGAGCTGCTATTACAATGGTTTGTGTAATGTCCGAACGCAGAATGAATAGGTTAAATCATCCTGCTTTGAGTGTAGGGTTACCTCCATTCTTAACAAAAGGTGCTGGATTAATGTCTGGTTTAATGTTAAGTCAATATACTGCTGGTATGCAAATTGTAGAAATGAGAATTCTATCGATGCCTGCTAGTATACAATCTATACCCGCAGCTGCTGACCAAGAAGATTTTGTTTCTATGGGTATGAATACAGCACTCAAGAATTTCCAAATAATGGATAATGCTTACGGAGTTTTAGGCATTGAGCTCATGGCTGCAGCACAAGCATTAGACTTCAGAGAATTTGAGTTTGGTAAGGGTGTTACTAAAGCTAAAGAAGTTATTCGAAGACATGTTGAATTCTTGGATGAAGATAGACCATTATTTGATGATCATAACGCTATGAAAGCTCTTGTCAAGTCATGTGAGATTCTTGAAGAAGTTGAAAAAGAAATTGGAAGTTTAGATTAAAATTACTTATAGGAATGTGTATAAATTCTCATTCCTCTCCATTGTTCTTTTTTCAAATATTTAAGTAAACTTTAAAAACTTCTTTTTTGCTTAAAAATTGAGATTGATGCAGAATTCACAAAAAGAAGGAATTGTCATTTCAAATGCTTCAGAACTATATCTGGGACCTGTTTCAAATTATGAACCAATCTATTCTAACGAAATACCAGATGCTGTTGTAATCAAGAATGGTCTTATTGAAGCAATTGGAGAAACTTCAACAATTTTATCCAACTATTCGAAATTTGATTATGAGATAATTGATTGTAAGAAAAAGAAAACTGTATGTCCAAGTTTTGTTGATTCTCATACTCATCTGGTTTTTGCAGGAGATAGATCTCATGAACTGAGAATGAAAATACAAGGTAAATCTTATCTAGAAATCGCTCAAAGTGGTGGTGGAATAATGTTTTCAGTTAACAAGACAAGAGAAGCTTCAAAACTAGAACTAGAAGCATTGGCTCTTAAAAGGTTGGATGAAATGCTTTTACATGGAACAACAACAATTGAAGCTAAATCAGGATATGGTTTGGATGCAAAAAGTGAAATAAAGATTCTTGAAGTAATTCAGAGCGTTAATGAAAAGCATCCAATTGATATCGTTCCTACATTCCTCGGTTGTCATATCAAACCTGCTGACTATCTTGGGAATCAATGGGAATACATTGAGAGTATGATTCAGTTATTACCTCAGATAAAACATCAAAATCTCGCAGAATATGTTGACATTTGGACAGATAAGGGGGCTTTTTCTGTTGAAGAATCTCAACACTTCTTAAATGAATCCAAGAAAATGGGTTTTAAACTTCGAATACATGCAGATGAACTAGAAAATGTTGGAGCTGCATTAATGGCCGCTGAACTTGAAGCTGTGTCTGCAGATCATTTACTTTTTGCAGAAGCTGTATCAGCTAGTGCTTTGGCCCAATCACAAGTTGTCGCAAATCTACTTCCAGCTACTCCCTTTGTGTTAATGCTAAAGAAATACGCAAATTATCGGATGTTTAAAGATGCAGGAGTAGAAGTTGCTTTATCATCGGATTTTAACCCAAATTGCTACATCTTAGACATGCAATCAGTTATTGGACTAGGCTCTTTCATGATGAAAATGCTTCCAGAAGAAGCTTTGAGAGCAGCGACTTATGGTGGAGCTAAAGCTCTAAATAGAGAAAATGAGATTGGCTCTTTAGATATTGGAAAAAAAGCAGATGTTTTAATTTTAGACATACCTAGTGTTGCATCTATACCCTATAGATTTGGAATTAATCACACTGACACTGTATTTAAAGATGGAAAAATAATCGTTAAAGAAGGTAAAAAAATAACTAATTAGGATTATCTTCTTACTTTCTTAGAGGAATGGAGCAACAAATAGCGAGATTCCTAAGATGATGGAAAAGGTTAGTGTAGTTAGTATTGTCATTGCTGATGCAGGAATCATAGCTAAGTAATTATCATAGTGTTTGTATGTAGTAATTATAGCCATAATAGGTAGAGGGAGCGTTATTAGAACTGTTAGACTGAGAAGCGGTAAGAAGTTTAGTATTGAAAAAACGATTAGTAATATATATGATAAAGCCATAAAGAATGAATAAACATGTCTTGCTTTTTTCTTTCCTAAAAGAACTACCCAATTGAATTTTTTGTTTGCTTTATCTGCTTCATAATCTGGAAACTGGTTGATATAAAGTATCAAGAAAATTAATAATCCAATCAGGATTGAGGCTAAAATAGGTTCCAATGAAAAGACTTCTTTTTGTAAATAATAGGAACCAAAAACTATTGCAGGTCCAAAACTAACAAATATGGCAAGCTCTCCCAAACCATAGTATACTAGTTTTAAAGGTGATCCCACATAAAAAATACCTAAGAATGCTCCACCTAATCCTATATAGAGAATAACATTTCCATCAACTGTGAAATTTAGGTAAAGACCAATTGATAAACAAATTGCTAGGCTGAAGATTGCTCCTAGTAGGACTTTTGCTGGTGTAAAAAGCTTACTTTGAATCATTCTTGAGCCCCCTGAAAATGGTGTTAAGTGAATGTTACTTTCATCTAAACCTGAACGATGATCTGAAAAATCATTGAGTAAATCTACAGCTATATGAAAGAAAGAAATACCAATAGCTGCTAGAAGAAAGTTTAGCCAGGAGTTCAAAGACCCCGTTTCACGAAAGGCAATGGCTGTTCCTACAAAAACACCCATTACGCTAACTGCTACAAAAGATAACCGAGTTGCTCTCAACCAGATTTTTATTGTAGTTCCGATTGAATGAAACACTTCCTTTATCGTTTTTGGTTTATTTTTCAAAAATTTATGGACAAAATCCCACTTCTTAACTTCAATTTTTGTAGGTATGATTTTTACCAAAACAGGACCAAAAATCCCTTCTTGTGATAAAGAGTCAGCATTAGTTAATTTCTTCAGTTTTCTTTCCTTGCTTTCAGTAATTTTTACAATCTTTGCTATACCTTGATATTTCAAATTAGTTTCATTATCTCCAAACTGAAGAATCACTTTTGGATTATATTTAATCTGTTCGATATGAATTTGATTGGTTAAACCTGTAATGTATATTTCAAATTTATCCTGAATGAATGACACTTGAATTATATTGGAATTGTTATAACTGCATGTAATTATATCTAATTTTTTGAAACTTCCAATAAAATCTTCAGCTTGGTTTAGCATAAATTCAACAGCTTGAAAAATATATTTGAAGTTTGCCTAACAACAAAAACAAAGAAAGAAAGAGAAAGAGTAAGAAATTTTTTCTTACATCATACCTGGTGGCATTCCACCCATTCCACCTGGCATTCCACCTGGCATTCCACCTGGAGGCATAGCTGGACCAGAGGATTTAGCTATTATAACGTCATCAATTCTCAAAATCATAATAGTAGATTCACTTGCAGATTTTATTGCTTGAGCAACAACTCTATGTGGTTCAATAATGCCTGCTTTGAACATATCATCAATCTTCCCATTTTTGAATAGATTTAATCCTGCTGATATATTTTCTACTGCATGAGCGGAACGAAGCTCGTTAAGAATATCTAATGGATCAATTCCTGCATTTTCTGCTAAGGTTATTGGAATCGAAAGAAGCGCCTCTGCAAAAGCTTTAACAGCTAATTGTCTTTTGTCTTTGAACACATCTGCATATTCATCTAGTCTCAATGAAAGCTCTGTAAAAGTTGCTCCTCCACCTGGGAGGTAGGTTTTATCTTCAACTACATTTCTAACTACGCATAGAGCATCATGTAAAGCTCTTTCTGCTTCATCAGTAACATACTTAGTAGCACCATAGATAATAATAGAAACAGATTTTGGATTTTTGCATTCTTGAACAAAAACATGGTCTTCATCACCAATTTTTACTTCTTTAACTAACCCTGCATCTCCAAGATCTTCCTTTTTGGCATCTTTGAGGTTGGTAACAATTTTACCTCCAGTAGCACGAGCGAGTTTTTCCATATCGCTTTTCTTCACACGTCTAATTGCCATGATATTCTGTTTAGCCATGAAGTATTGAGCCATATCATCGATGCCCTTTTGAGCAACAACTACAGTAGCACCAACTTCAGCAATTTGGTCAACCATATCTCTTAGAATTTGTTCTTCATTATCCAGAAAGGATTTCATTTCTAGAGGGTCGTTTATGCGTATCTCTCGATCCCACTCGCCTTTCTGAACTTCGATATTTTGGTTGAGTAAAAGCACCTTGGCATTTTTTACTTTTTTGGCCATTGCAGTGTGAACAACTTCCTTATCAATTATAACACCCTCAATTAATTCTGTTGCTCGAAGATTCTTACCAATTTTCTGTAAAATCTTAATGTTATCAAGATCTACTGTGAAACCGCCATTGGTTTCATCAGCTACTTGTTTAACACTGTCAACAGCAATTTGAGCGATAATTTCTTTAGCTGCATGAACTGCTTTACTGTGTAAAGCGGTTTCAGCAATTTGGAAGAGAAGTTTATCATCTTCAGTTGGATTGAGTGTTCTTGCATGACTCTCTATTATCTCTTGAGCTTTCACGGAAGCTGCTTTGTAACCTTCAATAATTAAGGAAGCATGGATTTTCTTGTCTAACAGTTCACCTCCTTTTTTGAGGAGCTCTCCTGCGATAATAACTGAACTAGTGGTCCCATCACCTGTTTCCTGATCTTGAGCCTTAGCAACCTGAACAATCATTTTAGCTGCGGGATGTTGAACATCAATTTCATCAAGAAGAGTGGCGCCATCGTTGGAGATTAAAATGTCTCCTAAACTATCAACCATCATCTTATCCATTCCTTTGGGTCCGAGTGTACTCTTTATGGTATCAGCGACAACAGTGGCTGCCATGATATTGTTTCTTTGAGCATCTTGACCTTTCGATCTTTGAGTTCCTTCTTTTAGAATAATAATTGGTACTTGTCCTTGACCGTACATATTTTCACCATTAAATTCGTTTATGAACAAGTGATGTGGTTATCATTGATATATAATTGTTGCTATTGGAAAAAAAAATCATTTCTTTTGTTTTTATCAGTATTTACATGTTCATTTCCCTTAAACATCTTCATTAAAAATTGTCTAAATAATTTTTTTATTTCACATTGAAATTAAGCAAACGTTTTTATCATTCTAGCCTTATTGTTTTTCACTGGGGTTATTCTAATGACCGAAGATGAAACTCTTCAAGAATCTGAAAGAATTAGACTGTTATTCTTTACAAGTCCTACTTGTTTCGCTTGTCCTGATGTTAAACGTGTTATTGAAAATATCGCAGGTACTTCTATGAAAGGAATGCTTCATGTTAGTACAATAGACATTACTGAAGAACAAGAAATTGCTGCCAAATATGGTATTCTGAGTGTTCCTGTTGTCATGATGAATGAAGAACGTATAGCAGAAGGTTTGATCACTGAAGATGTTATTCGAGAAAAACTCTGGTCTCAAATCCTACCCAATATAATTAGTAGAGAAAAAGATACTCGAAGAAAAGAAAGTATGATGATTCTTACAAAGAATACTATTAGTAGCATTATCTCTCAAGAAATTGTTCGTAAGAATCTTGGGGATTATGTTCATATCAGTGTTTATCAACAAGTAATGATGTCTCTACTTCAATTAGATCCCCTTATACCTCAACTTCTCTATCAGAGCGGAAGAGAATTAGGTATTTTTGGTGCAGCACCTTATTATCTAACTGTTTTGAATCCTAAAGTAGGTGCAGTTAAACCTGAAGAAAGATTTCAAGAAGCTCTTCTTGCTTTGGCACAACTATATAGTCATACTAACATAATACCTTTGTATCATGCTACTCATTGCGACGTAGCAAAAATAGAAGGATACACAGCTACTCTTAGAATCTATGAACTTGCAAACAGTGCAGGTGCAATCAACATTGGAGAGCCATTATGTCACTTTACAGCTGGTGAGATTGCGGGAACTATAGAAGCTATGATTGGTTCAGCGACTGGTGTTATTGAAACAAAGTGTAAAGGTCTTGGCGATGATTTCTGCGAATTTGATATAGAGGTATATCTTGGCAAAGAAATAGGTAAGGCACCTTACAAAGTTTTGGACGTTAGTTCCCAAGCAAAACAAGTTCAGTTTCTTGGTGATTTACCTGCTGAAGAGCATAGGAGGCAACTATTCTATGAGTTTATTCATGAAACAACTCAAAATGGTTATAATTCTCTTCTGATGAAGGAAGCACTTCGACCAAATGATATAGATTACGTTCATATCAGTTCTTTACAACAACAAATAATGTCACTTAAGTTTCGAGATAAATTCTGTGGTGCTCTATTGTATTCAGCAGGTAGAGAACTAGGTGTTATTGGTCCGGGTAAGAGATTAATTTATGATTTATTAGCTTCCGAGAATGCTGAATTACCCATCGAATCCTTAAAACAAGCAACTCATATTATGCAAAAATATCTAACTCATCCAACAAATTATCTATCTAGACAACATTCTTTCGTTGAAGTTTTCGATGGTGAAGATGAAGACGAGATGTTTTTAAGAATTCATGAATGTGCATATGCTTCTGGAGCAAATCTCTCCGAAACCAATCTCAATGAAGTGCTGTGTGATTTTCAAGCAGGTTACGTTGCAGGACGGCTTGCTTTGGTACTTAATGATCCACCACTTGTTACCGAAACAAAGTGTCATGGAACCGGGCATAATTTCTGTGAATTTCGAATAGAGAAAGGTTATTCCTTTGAAGAAACAGCGGATTAATAACTTTAATATTCTAGAAATTTTTTGATTGTTCATCAAAAAAGTTATAACTTAACATTTTTGTAGGTTTCAAAAAGAGCTTTGTGTTAAGGAAGATTATTATGAGTTCAAAAATTAGACTTTTAGACAAACAATCGATGTGGCCAAGTGTAATTGCGATTTTTGCAATGTCATTTTTAGCACAAATACCACACTTCTATTACTTACATGATATTCTTGAATTTAATAACTGGGAATATCTTCCGTTGCTAATTGCATTTCCTATATTTGGCGCAATAGGGTTAAGTGCTGTATCTTTATTGATTACAGAATCTCTTATGAACAGAGTTAGAGATACTAAAGAAAGGAAATTATATCGTTATCTCATTCGTGGTTCCTTAATTAGTATTGGATTATATCTTTTCATACAGATTTTCATTGTATTCTTTGGATTTGAGGCAATAGGGGCAATACGAGATATACTTCCCCCGGGAGTAGTTGATAGTGTAACATTCAAAGAAATATTTGGAATGTCAATAATATTGATAATAGGTTTGTTTATCAATCCTCCAGCACAGTTAAAAGTTAGACGAAAAAAATAGTAGGAAAAAAACTAATCTTCCTTCCTCTGACATCTTAATTTTTAGTAGAAATTATTTTGAAATATAGACTTATCGAAATTCCAATCTTGATTAAAAAAAGAAATAGAATAAGAGAGAGATATTTTAAGGAACGAATTCCCCTTTCTCTTTCTTCTCTTTGTATATCTTATAAGACAAAACTAAGTTTCTGACAGACCAAGCTGAATCAATTCTTCCAACTGAAGTCCATTTTGGTGCATTATGAGCATAGTCAGGATCAACTTTTGCTTTTTCCATTTCTTCCGAAACAGCTTGAACATATTGATCAATTCTGTCTTTATTCTCGTTCTCAGTGGGTTCAAACATCCACGCCTCATGTGCGATTAACGGGAAGTAAACAGTTGGAGCATGAAGTCCTCTGCTAATTATCATCTTGGCAATATCCATTCCAGAAACATCATAGTTTCTCAAAAATGGTGTTGCTTCAAGAACACCTTCATGTTTTCTTGGAATTTCAGATGTATGGCTTAGTCTGAAACCATCTAGTTTTTCCAGTTTTCGCATTCCATAGTTTGCAGTTAGAACTGCATGTTCTGCTGTATCTTTTAATCCTTGGAAACCTAAAGCCCCAATGTATGCATAAGCTCTTAGAGCTATTGCTGCATTTCCGTGATAACCATGGACTTTACCAATAGATTTTGGACGATCATGATTATAGAAATAAAAGTCTTTATCCTTATCATATTCGATAGTTGGTACTGGTAAATATGGTTCTAGAAGATCATTACAACAAACAGCTGCTGAACCAGGACCTCCTCCTCCATGTGGAGTTGAGAATGTTTTGTGCAGATTGAAATGGAGTACATCATATCCCATGTCACCCGGTCTTATTTTTCCTACAATAGCATTGAAGTTTGCACCATCATAATAGAGTAAACCACCTGCTTCTTTAACGATCCTTGACATTTCTATAATGTCTTTTTCGAAAATACCAAGTGTATTTGGATTTGTTAGCATTAAACCTGCGGTTTTATCTGATACTGCAGCTTTTAGTGCATCCATATCTACTCTTCCGTCTTCATTGGATTTTATTTCAATGAGTTTCATACCATTCATAACAGTACTTGCAGGATTAGTTCCATGGCTTGAGTCTGGAGCAATGATTTCGTCTCTTTGTGTATCTCCATGATCTTCATGGTAAGCTTTGATTAAAGCAAGACCGCAATATTCACCACTTGCACCAGCTGGGGTTTGCAAAGTTGTATGTTTCATACCTGCTAACTCCCCTAAAGCTACTTGAAGCTCATAGAGTATTTCTAGGATACCTTGAACAGTTTCGACTGGCTGATTTGGATGTAAATACATTATTTTCTCCATTCGAGCAACTGTTTCGTTTATCTTAGGATTGTATTTCATTGTACAAGAACCAAGTGGATAAGTACCTGTATCAATACAGTAATTCTGATGAGATAAATGCACGTAATGGCGCATTACTTCACCTTCATGAAGCTCAGGTAATTCAGGTGGTACAGTTCTTCTCATGTTCTCTGGAATATTGATGTCATCTCTAGAGAAATCGCACCTTGGTGGAAGATGAGCTCTTCTACCCTTTTTACTTAATTCAAAGAGAAGAGGTTCGTCATATTTTGCTTGTCTATACATTTTTATTTCCTCCATTCTCCAATTGCCTTAGCATAATCGTTAAGATCTTCTTCACATAGTAGATATGAAGTTGTAACAATATAATCATAGTTTTCACCATCGTTTGAATAAGGAATTCCTGGAAAGATCTTTCTCTCCAACATGAAATTTATGAATTCTTGTTTTTTGCTTTCAGGAATCTTAAGATCAAGAATAAATGTGTTAAAGAATTCACCATTAAACACACGTTTAACACCAATTTTCTCGAGTTCTTTAACCAAGTAATGTGCACTTAGATACATTGTTTCTGCAGTGTCTTTATAACCTTCAGGACCCAAAAGTGCTAAATGAATTGCACAACTTAGTGCTACAAGACCTTCATTTGTACAGATGTTACTTGTAGCTCTTTCTCTTTTGATGTGTTGTTCTCTTGTTTCTAATGTATTTGCAAAAGCCCTTTCTCCTTCATTAGAGGTTATAGTGACACCAACAATACGTCCAGGCATCTGTCTTGTTTCTCTTCTATCGAATTGCATTGCAAGAATACCTAATAATGGTCCTCCAAAATTCAATGGACCACCACCAATAGTTTGACCCTCTCCAATACATATATCGGCACCATATTCACCAGGTGGCTTCATTAGTGCTAATGAATTCATATCAGCTCCGATAACAACCTTGACTCCTTTTTCATGAGCGTCTGCAATGATTTCTTCTAAACCATCTTCGATGACTCCTAAGAAGTTTGGATTTTCAATATAAATACCAGCGACTGTATCATCCATCTTAGCTTTAGCTTCAGCTATATTCATTTTACCAGTTGTGGGATCATAAGGAATTTCTTCTAGTTCCAGATTAGCTCCTACAACATAGTTTTTCAAAACTGCTTCTCTATTAGGGGCAGTAGCTGCTGTGTAGATAAATTTGTATCTTTTTGTTATTCGAGAAGCCATTAATGCAGCTTCTCCTACAGCTGTAGCCCAATCATAAAGAGAACAGTTAGCAACATTCATTCCAACAAGTTCACAGATCATGCTTTGATATTCAAATAAGGCTTGAGTTGTTCCTTGAGATGTTTCAGGTTGGTAAGGGGTATATGCACTATAAAATTCAGTTCTTCTAAGAACTTCATCTTGGAGCGCAGGCATATAAATATCTAATACTCCACCACCCATGAAAGATCTTACTTCTCTTGTAGTGATATTTTTACTCATTATTGCCTTAATTGCCTCTAAAAGTTCGTATTCGCTCTTATAATGTGGTAAATCCAATTTTCCTTTGAATCTTATTTCATCAGGAATATCGGAATAGAGCTCTTCGATACTTTTGAGACCCAAATACTGAAGCATTTCATCGACATCTTGTTGACTATTTCCTAGGTAAGGATGTTCTTTAAAACCTTCTGTCATTTTTGTTCCTCTTTGTTAATTGATAAAAATAAAGGGGGAAAAAATTCTCCTCTTAAAATCTAATGAGAACCTTCTTCGATTTTTTTCTCAATGAGCTTTACGTAATCTTCTGTGTTGAATAGATGATCAATTGGACCAGTTGCTTTGAGCTTCAGAATCCAGCCTTCACCATAACAATCTTCAGTAATTGGTGATGCATCATCTTCTAAATCTGAATTAACTTCTACAACTTCACAATCGAATGGAGAATAGAAATCAACGACAGCTTTTAGAGCTTCAACAATACCCATTGAATCTTCATTACCGAAGGTATCACCTACTGCAGGAAGTTCTACATACGCAAGTTCACCTAGTTCGACACTAGCATAATTGCTAAGGCCATAAATCCAGATGTCTCCTTCTTGAAGAACCCATTCACTTTCTTTAGTGTAAAGAAGTCCTTCTTTTACAGCATATTTGTCTTTTACTTTTATGTCACCCATAGTAATTCCTCTATCATTTATAGGATTGTTTTAACGAGAAGAAGTTTAGTTTATAAATATTATTAATCCGATATAGTACTGATTTGAAAGGTAAATACCTCTGTTAAGTGTTAATCTAATCTAAAATAGAATTCTCAGTTTTATAAGTCTAAAATTATATGACAATACCACTCATCAGTTCTTTTTTCTAAGACAAATTTGTGCATAGTAACAGCTTTTACATCTGTTAATATCTCATATTTTTCATAATCAATATCATCACCAAAAGCTTTGCACGAGAGTTTGAACTTATCAGTTTCTTCGATTTTAATTTCATAGTCTTTGAATAAAACAGATTCAACATCCTTAACAAATACTAGTTCCCCTAGAAAATCGAACATTAATAGATCTAGGGTATCAGATTCGATTTTGAATTCCCAAACACGTTTTGCCTTAAATTCTTTGACGCTTACCATAGCTTCCATCATAGCTATTCCTGCACCTCTGAAAAGTTCAGAGAGGCTATCTGCATTAACTTCAAAAGCAAAATCCGATTTTACTTCTTCAGAGAGTATGGTGTATTTGAACATTGAACTCAGAAAGGAGAAATAAATCAATAATAAAAATAATCCCTTTGTAGATATTTTCTGATAAACCAAGAGATTTATTAAAACTAACAATTTCCTTACTTTGAGAAAAATGTCAAGCGGAAACATTCCAATGAAACAAATTGATGAAACAACTTGGGAAATCCCCATATCATACAAAAAGGGTATGAGGGTACCTGCAAGATTGATTGTAACTCCAGCTCTAAAAAAAGGACTTGAAGGCAAAGTTGTAGATCAGATAACCAATGTGGCAACCCTCCCTGGAATTCAGAAATATGCAATAGCTCTTCCTGATGCACATGTTGGATATGGATTTCCAATAGGCGGTGTTGCTGCAATGGATATGGAGGAAGGAGTAATTAGCCCTGGAGGTGTTGGTTTTGATATCAATTGTGGAGTACGTATGCTCACCACAACCTTAGAGGAAAGAGATGTGAAACCTAAGATTAAGGAGCTGGTAGATAAGCTGTTTCGTCGTGTCCCAGCAGGAGTAGGTGTTAAACTAACTCACGACCAGTATTTGGCAAATATATCTCGTTCAGAGTTTGAAAATGTTCTAGAAGACGGTGCACAGTGGTGTTTGGAAAAAGGTTATGCTAGAGAAGAAGATGTACGTAGAATTGAAAGTCAGGGTAAGATGCCTAGAGCAGATTCCTCAAAGGTTAGTAATAAAGCACAGAGTAGAGGACTTAGACAACTAGGAACACTTGGCTCTGGTAACCATTATTTGGAAATACAAGTAATAAAACCTGGAGATTTGTTTGACCCAGAGAAGGGTAAAAAATTAGGTTTGACTAAAAACCATCAAGTTACTGTTATGATCCATTGTGGTTCTAGAGGATTAGGCCATCAAGTTGCTTCAGATTACTTAAGAAACAGTTTAACTGCAATGACTAAATATAATATTCCAGTACTTGATCAAGAACTAGCAAGTGTCCCTATAAACTCAAAAGAAGGAGAAGATTATTTTGCAGCTATGAGTTGTGCTTCAAACATGGCTTATGCTAATCGGCAAATAATAACACATAACGTTAGACAAGTTTTCACAGAAGTTTTCAACCAAGATGAAGATGAATTAGGATTAGATTTGATTTACGATGTAGCTCATAACATTGCCAAGATTGAAGAGCACAGAATTGATGGTGAGAAAAGGAAATTAATGGTTCACCGAAAGGGAGCTACTCGAGGATTTCCACCAAATCATCCTGATATTCCTCAAGAATATAAGGAAATTGGACAACCCATCATCATTGGAGGATCCATGGAAACTGGCTCTTATCTCTTAACAGGGACACAAAAGGCAATGGACGTAAGTTTTGGCTCAACAGCTCATGGTGCAGGACGAACAATGAGTAGAAGTAAAGCAAAAAGGCAAATAAGGGGCGATTTCCTTCAACAGAGAATGAGAGAAAAAGGGATTTACGTAAAAGGAGCATCGATGCCAGGTTTAGCAGAAGAAGCTGGATTTGCTTACAAAGACATTGATGAAGTAATTAATGCTCTCAAAATATCTGGACTTGGTCATCCAATTGTAAGAGTTAAGCCTATAGGTAATGTTAAAGGATAATTTCGTCCTCTATTATTTTTTTCTTAAATCTACAATTTTCATGTTTAGGTTGACTTCATTAGTCCAAGTTTTTATTATTTCGAGGGTTTCATCAAGATTTTCCATTTCAGCTCCAGAGGCTCCCTTATGCCCTCCTCCCGACATTGTATTTGCAAGTAAATCTACTCTGTATTTTTCAACATCTTTAATTGACAATGCTCTATTTAATCTCAAACTTACTTTGGTTTCTTCTGGGTAGACAGTAAGATATGCAACCCCCTTTACTCCTCTTTTCTGTAACTCTGATGCTATGGCTGCAGTATTATAATGAAGAGGGTCATCTATGAGAATAATAAAATCAGTAATAACAATGTCCTGTGCTATATTGAAAGATTCTTTTCGAGAATTTCTTAATTTCCTAACGCGATCTAGTACATCTTTTTCCCATAAACCATCTAACCCTTTTGATGCCAATGCTTCTATAACAAGATCATGTTCAGTGATTGTGAATGTTGATTTACAAACATCTTCTAATAACCAAACTCTTTCATCCCAATCATACTCACTTAAATCGTCCTTGATTTCCATAGGAGCTGGTGTGCTATAACTGGCTGTATCGGTAATTTTGGTGATTTCAGACAATTCAACCATGAAGTTTGGTAATTTATCTCCAAAATATTCTGCAATAAGAGTGGCTCCACTTGGTGATTTAGAATCAAACATGGAAACTTTTGCCTTGATTTCCTTTCCTTCATTTGATATATGGTGATCAAAAAAGTAGTCTATTTTGTTTGAATTGAAAGGACTAAGATCTAATATTGCAAACCAGTTTGCATCAATTAACACCTGAGATATCTTATCCTCCTTAAATAAAGGATAATCTATTGGAATAAAAACTAAATTTTTATCTGCAAAGAGATAACGAAACAAAGCAGCTGAAACTAGACCATCAGGACAATTGAAATGGTAAGCAACCTTGTTCTTATTACTTAAAGTTCGCTTTAGAACTTCAGTCCCATATTTTTTCTTTTTTCTTAGAATTCTGTCTAAAGATTTTTCACTCATATTTTATCACTTGCTAAGTTTGCATAGATTCTTATATTTTTTTGGAGAATTACAGATAATTCTTCCAGTTCTATATTTTTTATTTCTTCAATTTTACTTAATACTTCTGGAATAATACCTGGAGAACCAGTTACTTTTACATTATCTATAGTATATTTAACGTTACCATCTGATTCTGTCAGAATTCGGTTTAAAGGTGCTTTTTTCAAAACCTCAATATGCGTGGAACCTGTAAGAACTGAGGGATTGACACTAAAGAAATAATCTCTCTCTAGGAATTGATTAAAGACTTTTTTTGGTCCAGAATACCAATGTATCAAGATGTTTTCAGAAGGGATTTTATAAGAAGTAAGAATATCTGAAGATTCTTCTTCAGCTCCTTTTAGATGGATGTTTATGGGTAAACTGTTTTTCTCTGCTTGCTCTAAAAAAAATCGAAAATATTCTTCCTGGTATGAATAACGATCTTCTCTTTTGATGAAATGATGATCTAAGCCTATTTCACCTATCACAATTATTTCATTATCATTGATAATTTGTTTGAATTCTGCCTTAAGTTCTTCTTTCATTTGTGTTTTTGCTTTCCAAGGATGAATCCCTATCCCCGGAATTATTCTCTTGAATTCTTTGCTCATTTCAAGGATTTTGTAAGATTCGGAAATATTGGATGAAACACCAATAACATATTCCAAACCTGAATTTTTCCACTTTTCCATAGAAGTAGAAATATCAAAGTCTTTCATAAAATCCTTATTTGATAAATGGCAATGAGCATCGTGAAATTTCATTATTCTAACTTCAATCACATCTTTTATATCTTTTCACATTAATTATACACATATGACTAAAGAACTCCTACCCTTAGAAGAGAGAATAAAACAGCTAGAACAAGAGGTAGAACGTTTAAGAAGATTGCTAGAAGCACATATGAAAGATCATGGTGTTTCACCACCATTTCAACCTGGAACACCCCCAGATCGACCATATAAACCAGAACGTCCGGATATTGGACCACCAAAAGAATTCTAGCATAATGGAATTACTGAGTTGAGCGTAGAATGCCAAAAGATGACTATGATACAATGGTACGTAAAATGATTAAAGGCAGCGAGGTTGTAGTTGAGGTTTTAGATGCTAGGTTTCCAAGCTTATCAAGATCTGGTAGATATGAACGAATGGTTATGAGAAACCCAACAAAAAAACTATTGATTGTCCTGAATAAGGTTGATCTTGTTCCTGATCATATTGTAAAAAAATGGAGAAGAATTTTAAGTAGTGAAGGGTTCAAAGTTATACCAACTTCAGCTCGAGAAAGATTAAGCACTTCAGTACTGAGGAATGCTATCCTTTCTGCTGTTAAGGATGATCTATTCTATATTATTGCTTGTTTTATAGGTCTCCCAAACACTGGAAAAAGTTCCTTAATCAATATTCTAAAGGGGCGATCAAGTGCTCCAGTTGCCCCTATTCCAGGATTCACTAAAGCATTACAAGCTCTTAGAATAACCACAAGATTGAAAATTTATGATACACCTGGAGTGATCTCAAAGAGATTATCAATGGCTGATCAGATACTTCTTGGTATTGCTAAACCAGAAAAACTCTCAGATCCTGTCAAAGGTGCATGGTCATTAGTACAAAGTATTGATAAAATTAATCCTAATGCAATTAAAAAAACCTATGAAATAGAATACGAATCTCCTCCTGAGTTTTTAGAGAAATTTGCTGAAATAAGGCATAAGAGGAAAAAAGGTGGAGTCTTAGACATAGAAACAGCTGCTCGAGTTTTTCTTACAGAGTATAATAATAAAGCTAAGATACCTGTTTGGGAAGATCCTGATGAATATCTGCGCCTTAAACAAGAAAAGAAAAGTGAAGAGTAAGTAAAAAAGAAAAAGAAAGAAAACTATTATTCTCTTTTCCAGCCCCAAACTTTTGAGTCATAGAATGGAAGTTTATGAACCATAGCTTTTACTTGATTCTTTCGGATTTGAACTAGAACTTCTTTACCATGTTCTGCGTATTCAATAGGAACAAAAGCCATTCCAATACCAGCTCCTATAACAGGAGATCTGATGCCATTTACTATGGAACCTATTTTTTCGCCAGCCATGTTAAGTATTTCATAACCAGCCCTTGGGATACCTTTTTCAAGCAATTTGATACCCACGTGCTTGATTTTTACACCTTCATTCTTGGCTTTTAGAATAGCTTCCTTACCAAAGTAAAATGGTTCTTTATCATGCTTACAAAAGATGGAAAAATCATAACCGGTTTCAATTGGGTTAACTTCTTCATGGATATCTTCACCATAAAGCGGTAATCCTGCTTCAATTCTAAGAGCATCTCGTGCACCTAGACCGCAAAGAACAATACTTACGTCTTTACCTGCTTCTAAAATAGCATTCCAAACCTTGATACCTTTTGAAGGATCCTGTAAATCAGAATCAAAAATAACTACTTCGAATCCATTCTCACCAGTATAACCGGTACCAGTGAATAGACATTTACATCCTTCTACCTCAGCTTCTACCATTTCCCATCTACCTGTGTCTGGGACTCCTAAGTTGTCCAAAATTACCTTATAATTTGGACCTTGAACTGCAAACATAGTTGTTTCTTCTGTCCAATCTTTGAATTCAAGAGGTTCTCCTGTGAACTCTTCAAAGATTTTTACAAACTGTCCTATCCAAGCTAAAACCTTTATTGTTTGATCACCAGCATTACAGACGTTAAAGAAATCTGTTTCGCTCTTCTTACCGATGATTGTATCATCGCGATAGCCACCATTTTCATTAAGATAATAGGTGTAACCGCATTTCATATCATTCATCTTTGCAATAAGTCGGGGTGTGAGTAGTTCCAGAAGCTTAGAAGCATACTTGCCTTTGAGAGAGTAACGTCCCATGTCTGTAACTTCTACTATTGAAACATTTTCTCTGGTAGCCATGATTTCCAAGTCAATTCCGGTATAAGAAACTGGAAGATAATACCCTGCAAAATCAGTCATCTTAGCTCCGGCATCTTCATGGACCTTCCACATTGGAGTTTTTATCAATCCCATAATTATAACCTTCTAATCTATTTTGATTATCTGGATTCGACTTTTACTTCATAGATAAAAATGTTATCCATTGTAGATATGTTGTTCAGAGACGAATGTCTGCAAATTTTACATTCTCTACTTAAAAATCTCGCAGAAATCTTTTTCAATGTAAATCTAGATGATTGAAATTATGCAACCCCCAGTTGAACCATTTAAAATCAAAGTTGTTGAGCCAGTTAAAATCCCATCGGAAGAAAGGAGAAAGAAGGCAATAAGAGAAGCAGGATTTAATACATTTTTACTGTTATCTGAAGACGTTTATATTGACATTTTAACAGATTCTGGTACATCTGCTATGTCTGATAATCAATGGGCAGGTATGATGCTTGGAGATGAAGCATATGCAGGCAGTAAGAATTTCTATAATCTAGAAAAAGCAGTACAAGATATACTCGGATATAAATACGTTGTTCCAACCCATCAAGGAAGAGCTGCTGAACATCTAATATCTAGATACCTTATAAAACCAGGGCAAATTGTTCCTAGAAATATGTATTTTACAACTTCAAAAATGCATGTGGAGATACCTGGTGGAAAGATGGTTGATACAGTAATAGATGAAGCCCATGATCCTGAAAATTTACACCCTTTCAAAGGCAATATAGATTTTGAGAAGTTGCAGGGTTACATAGATGAATATGGACTCGATAAAATAGCTTTTGTTAATGTGGAAATGAATGTCAACATGGCTGGTGGTCAACCTATCTCTATGGAAAACCTTCGAAAGTTAAGGGAATTTTGTGATGGCTATAAAATCAAGATAATATATGATATCACACGTTCTAGTGAAAATGCTTATTTTATTAGAGAAAGGGAAAAAGGTTATGAAGATACACCAATAATTGACATTTTAAATGAAATGATGAGTTATTCTGATGGATGTATTCATAGTTCGAAGAAAGATTGTCTAGTAAATATAGGTGGTTTCATCGCAACGAATGATAAAGAGATATATGAAGCAACACGAAGTTCTGTAGTTATTTATGAAGGTCTTCATACTTATGGTGGTATGGCAGGACGCGATATGGAGGCTCTTGCAAGAGGATTAAGGGAAGGAACACAATATGAATATCTAAAATATAGAATAAATCAAGTTCGCTATTTAGGAGAATTGCTTATGCAGGCTAATGTCCCACTTGTGAAACCTATTGGTGGTCATGCAGTTTTTCTTAATGCATTAGAATTCCTACCTCATCTACAAAGAGAACAATGGCCTGGACAAACATTATCAGCGGCGATATATGAACATTCTGCGGTTAGGACTATGGAAAGAGGTGCTGTTTCAATTGGTAGAGATTCAAAAACTGGTGAGAATATCTTTCCTGTATTAGAACTGGTTAGACTAACGATTCCTAGAAGGGTTTATACAAACACTCACATGGAGTATGTTGCAAATTCAGTAATAAATCTATACGAAAGAAGAGATACAATTCCAGGATTAAAAATGATTTATGAACCAAAACATTTGAGATTTTTCCAAGCAAGATTTGAGCAAATGACGCTTTAATCATCTGCTCTAATTTTGATAGAAACTAATATTCATACTTGAATCTTTTTGCTTCACCTTTGTGGCTATCCACAAAGATTTTCTCTCCATCTGGTCCATCAACAAATTCTATAGGTTGACCAGGAGATGCAAAATGTAAATCTTTCGGAGCAATGAATTTGTAATCCTTATCATGTTTATAAATTTGCATGAATTCTGCAGGATTATCATCACCGGGACCAATAACCACAAGTTTTGGACCGATTTGACTGAATAATGATGTTCCCCAATCTGAAACATAAAATCCAATTATTTCTTTAAAGTCAGGAATAGCTTCTTCAGGTTTTTGCTTGAATTTATCTTTTTCTTTTGCTAAATAAGCTAGTATTTTGTTTATACCTAGAAATAGAGTTAATGCGGGACCATTGACGGCATTTGTAAGAACTACAATGATCAATTTCTTGTCTTGAATTAGTCCTGATCGTGTAATAAATCCAGGATAACCTCCACCATGACCCACTATTTTAATATCTGGAAGGCTTGTGATGCTAAAACCTAATCCCCAATCTGCTTTTTCTGCTTTAAACTGAATTCGCTGCATCTCACGTTTGATATAGTCTGGGAATAGAGAATTATTACCTAATATGTGAGCTTGATAGAATTTAATTAGATCTTCAACAGTGCTACTCAAGCCAGTTGCTGAATGCATGATTCTTGCAGGAACGTGTTCAAGTTTTTTTCGTTCTTGTTTTGGATATTTGATTTTGTACCCTGTAGCATGTCTAGAAAGATTAGCTTCATCAACGTCGATAATAGTATTATGCATATCAAGTGGTTCAAGAATCTCACTTTGGATATAATCTGGATAGCTTTGACCAGATACAGCTTCTATTATCTGACCTAAAAGCGTATATCCAAAATTTGAATACTTCAATATTTCACTTGTCTCAAAGAAACTTATACCCTTTTTCACTTGTGATTTTATCTTTTCTATTGAAGGAAATTCATAGTTAGACCAATGTGCTGTCTGACCATCACGAGTCATCCCACTAGAGTGAGTGAGTAAATGTCTGATACGTATTTGTTGTAGATTTTCATCTGCTTCAGAAGTAAACCAGGGTAGGAATTTCGAAACCTTATCATCTAAGGAAAGCTTGTCTTTATGATAGAGTTTCATTATTGCCGTAGCAGTGAATAATTTTGAATGAGAAGCAATACGGAATAAATGTTGATTTGTAAGTTTAATTTTTTCTTCCAAATTTGCATACCCATATTCTTTCTTGAAAATAATTTCATCTTCTAAAAAAACACCTACAGCTATTCCTGGTATTTCTTTGATATATACTTGATAATCAAGCCAATTATCGATGAGATGTAATGTTTGTTTAATCATCTCTTTATTAGATATAACTTGAAGAATAGATAATCATTAAAAACTATTACCATTCAAATCTATTTCACTTTCTTGTATAGAGGAGCATTATCCTTCATTTTTGTGGAACTTCTTTTTTAAAGTCTTCCAGATATATTTATTAGATGTAAATGGAGTGAAATAGAATAGACATTATGAAAAACAACTCTAAAAAGCTAATATCAGTAGTTTTGTTATTAACCACTTTTCTTTCTGTAGCATGTCTACAATCAAATGTACGTTCTGACGATTGCTCCTCATGTATAAAGGAAGTTCCTACAAGTAGTGAAGTTCAAAGTGCTTGGATTCTTCTTGCAGGAGATACGTGGGATCATAAAGATATGGATTCTATCCAAAGTGCAGTTAATATAACTTACGAAATTCTGAGAGGTAATGGGTTTACTTCAGAGCAGATCTACTATATGGGTCCTGAAGTTGGACCAAGCCAACCTTATGTAAATACTTCTTCAACAAAAATTAATCTAAAATGGGCTATTGAACAATGGGCACCACAGTATGTAAATTCAAGCCAGAGTTTAGGGATAGCCCTCTTTTCTCATGGTGATTATGATGCTCTTGCAGTGATGGTTGGTGATGCTTTATGGGATACTGATCTGAATTCATATCTGCGTAATTTTGAAATTACTACAGGATGTAAAAGAATCATTCTTATAATTGAGGGATGCCATTCTGGTTCATTTATTTACCCAAACAGTAAAGATAATAGAATAATAGTAACATCAGCCCATACACTAGCTGGTGCAGCTTTCAATGCTGATAGAACAAACGGAGCTTTTTCAGAATCCTTTTGGTCATCGGTGGCTTCTTGCTTAACAATTGGGACTGCATTTGAAGAAGCTGTTATTCACGTAAGAAATCTTGGCAGTCACCAAGCACCACAGATAGATGACAATCATGATAGTCAAGGGCACACTGTAGCTCCAGGTGGCTTTTTACCTGTGGGTGGAGATGGAATTGATGCATTAGACGTGAAGATATGGGCTAAACCAATAGTATGTTTTCCTAAAATACAAATTGAAATGGTTCCTTTACCTATTTATGAAATCTGGGATATTTTTACAAGTGTTGCAAATATTGAAGTAGAAGTTGGAAGTTCTACGGGAATAAGTAAAGTTTATGCAAGATTTGTACCTTCAGGTTGGGAACCCAATGATCCATTGGATGGATATATGTACTCAATTAATGATGCTACAATAAAAATGATTGAATTAGAAGATCCTTTAATGAACGGAATTTATTCAGGGGATGTAGCGTTCGATGGTCTTGCTCTTGGTGATTCATTTGTGGTTAATATTTTAGCATATGATGCCGATGGATTAGCTTCAGACATTGTATCAACCTCTCTTTCATTTAATGCAGATGGTGAGAATCCTCCAGATATAGAAGTTCCATCAATTGTTATACTAAAACCAAATTCAGATGATGTACTCTCTGATATAGTAGAAATAGTTGCAAAAGGTGATGATAATCAAGAATTGGAAAAAATTGAACTCTACATTGATGGATTGCTAGTAGAAAGTTTAGTTATGCCAGATTACTATCCATATCCTGAACTTCGGTTTGAATGCAATACAAGTCTCTATGCAGAAGGAATGCACAATATAACAGCTGTTGCAGTAGATAAGTCTGGTTTAAACAATCAAACATCAATCCTAGTAAAATTCGATAATGTGAATAATGAGATAATTTACTATGCAGCTTCTATTGGTGGTGGTGTTATTATCATAATATCCTCTGTTGCTATTGTAAGATTTAGAAAGAAAAGAAAATTAAGATAAGCTTAATTTTTGTTAATTTTTCTTTTTTTCATAATAGCAATGATTGAAATAAATTCATAAACTATGTTTGCTGCTAAAAGAGCAGTAATTTCAGAAGGATCATATGCAGGTAAAACCTCTACAACATCAAACCCTATAAAATTTAAATCCACTAATCCTCTAATTAATTTCAAAGTTTCTCCGCTAGTAAAGCCACCAATTTCAGGAGTACCTGTTCCAGGTGCATATGCTGGGTCAACAAAGTCTATATCAAAAGTGAGAAAAACTTTAGATTCTCCTACCCTTTTCTTAATTCGTTCTATTAAAGAATCCAAACCTATATCTCTAATCTCTTCTGTTGTAACAACATCGAATCCTAAAGACTTTGGAATTTCTAGATGTTCTGGGGAATAAATTGATCCTCTTAATCCTATCTGTATAGAATTATCAGCAAGTAAAAGATTTTCTTCAATTGCTCTTTTAAATGGTGTTCCATGATTATATGGCTTACCAAAATATTCGTCGACTGTATCACTATGAGAATCAAAATGTATTAAACTAACAGGACCATGAATCTTGGTTATCGCCCTCAATTCTGGTAAAGATATTGCATGGTCACCGCCAAGTAGAATGGGTATAATTCCTGCTTCTATAATTGGTACTAAACTCTCCTCGATTCTCTTATAACCTTCTTCGATATATCCTGGGACGACAGGTAAATCTCCGTAGTCTATTCCTGAAAGAAATTCGTAAGGACTAATGTTCAGTACAGGATTATGGTGCCTTAGTAGAGCTGATATTTTCCTAATTGCTGCTGGGCCTTCTCTTTGTCCTGTCCTGAAAGATGCCCCTGCATCTGAGGGTACACCTATTACTGCAAAATCTACTCCTTCCAATTTTTTAACAAAAGGTAAGCGCATGAATGTTTGGATTCCTGAAAATCTAGGTGATTTTATTGGATCAACTGGCTTATATTTATTCATCTTCAATCACTAAACACAAAGTATGATTGTTTTTCTAACTTATATAATGTTCTAGAAAATTGATATTAAAATGGAATAACAAGAGAAGAAAAGCAAAGATGAGTTTAAATCACTCATCATTATCCTTAACTACTTCTTTCTTCTTAGCATTTTTCTTGAGATCATTTCTAAAGCTTGGGTAACAGGATAAATCGTCTCATTTACTGCTGGAGCGTAACACAAATCAGATTGAAGTAGTTCTAGAAAAGTCATCTCGTTTTGCATTCCCAAAGAAATTACGTTCAAATTATCTGTTATAGAATCTGGTCCAATTGCTTGAGCACCAAGTATTTTTCCTGTATTCTTATCGGCGAGTATTTTGAAGTACAATTCTTTAGCATCTGGCATATATAGAGGTTTGCTGTGTGTCTTAATTTTGGCAATAACTACCTCAAAACCTGCATCCTCTGCTGCTTTCTTAATTAATCCAACAGACCCAACTCTAAGGTCAATAAATGGTACTATGAAATTGTTCATAGTACCTGGAAACTTCAAAGTTCCAGGTTTTGCAATTGTCATAGCTGCTATTCTTGCCATTCTAACACAGCAAGTTGCTATTGCTGAATTGATAGGTTGTTTTGAAATTAAATGAGTTGTTTCAGCACAATCACCTACTGCAAGTATGTTTGGGTCAGAAGTTTTCAATTCTTCATCAGTTACAATTGCACCAGATTCACCTATTTTTAATCCTGCTTCTTGTGCTAAGGTGACTTCTGGTCTAATACCTGTTGCTGCAACAACAAAATCGCAATCAAAATCTCCCTGATCAGTTGTAACCTTTGTTGCCATGCCATTTTCATCTAAAACAATTTCATTTATCCCTACTCCAATAACGAATTTTAGCTTGGGGAGCTTCTCTTCTAGGAGTTTTACAGTTTCATTTGCATAGTCTGGATCTATTAGCAAACGCATGATTCTGGATCTGGCAAGAACAGCAGTTTCAATGCCTCTATGAGCGAGTTCTGTAGCTACTTCAAGCCCTATTGCAGAAGCACCTAAAACAACTGCTTTTGAAGCTTTCACGGCAGCTTTTCGTATTTTTGCAGAGTCTTCAATCCATTTTAGAGCATGAACATTTTTTCCATCAGCCCCAGGAATTGGAGGAAATTTTGCTTTAGAACCAATGCATATAACGAGATAATCATATTCAACGTCAATAACTTCATCATTTGTTAGATTTTTAACACTGACTTTCTTATTTTGGCGATCAATTTTGAGAGCTTCATGACGACGCAAAAAGTTTATCTTCATCATATCATAATTTAAGGATTCGATTAGAAGACTCTCATCTTCCCACAATCCGCCAATCGCATAAGGCATAGCACAAGGATGATATGCATCATAATTTTTTTTGTCAATTATTGTGATTTCTGCATTTCTATCCCATGCACGGAGAGTGGTAGCTGATGTCCAGCCAGAGGAACCATGTCCAATATATACAACTTTCATGGTCGAAAACTCTAGCAAGTCTTTATTAAAGTTACGAATAAGTCACGAAATATTGGTCTAAAGAAGTTCTCTTGGTCATACCAGATTTACCATTATTTAATTGAAAAACAAAAATGATTAATGTACGATTTTCAAAATAATCATATATTAGAGAAAAGAATAGTGGATCAAGTTAGGTCTAACTCTAGTTTCTCTAGTGGTTGAAATAACTCGATTCCTGTTCTTTCTTTAACCCAACTAATTATGTGTTGATATAATTTATTATAGTCAAATTCTTTATTCTCATTTTTTCCTGGTATAACTAGTTGATGTTTCTCTCCAATTTCAATAGCCTTCTCATATCCCGCAGCAGCATGTCTTAAAACTGCACTCATTGGATCCCAGGTTAGTACTCTAAATAATCTTTCTTGAGATAGCCTAGTTCCATCAGCTAGAATTACTTGTCCTGCATGAAGCGAATATCCTACCCCCACTCCACCACCACCATGATATGAAACCCAAGTTGCTCCACTCAACGCGTTCCCCATCAGATTTAGAACAGGAAAATCACCAATAGCATCACTTCCATCCTTCATACCTTCAGTTTCTCTGTTTGGAGATGCAACACTTCCACCATCAAGATGATCTCTTCCTATAACAACAGGAGCTTTAAGAATTCCTTCTGCAACAAGTTTGTTCATTAACATTCCAAAAGCTGCTCGACCAATAAAACCTGCCCAAAAAACTCTAGCTGGCAATCCATTTTCAAATGGAATATATTTATCAGCTAACTCCAACCAATTCACTAATTGTTTATCATCAAAGAATAACTTCTTTGCATAGTCATCCGTAGTTCTAATATCCTTGGGATCATTGCTCAAAGCCATCCATCTGAAAGGTCCTTTTCCTTCACAGAAAAGTGGTCTAACATACTCTAGAACAAATCCTCCATAATCAAAAGCATTCTTCACACCTAATTCATAAGCTTGTTGTCGAATATTGTTACCATAATCAAATGTTTCTGATCCTCGCTTGTTAAGTTCAACCATCTGATTTACATGACGGATAACAGTCTTTCTAGATTGTTCGATATATTCTTCAGGGCTTTCAACTCTTAGAATATCCGCCTCATCATAGGAAATCCCCATAGGGTAATAACCGTTTAACAAATCATGTGCTGATGTTTGATCAGTTAAAACATGAGGTGTGATGTTGTTATCAACAAGATACTGTAGAAGGTCAACAGCATTGCATAAAACGCCTATAGAAATTGATTGATCTTTTGCTGCTGCTTCTCTAGCAATTTTTATTGCTTCTTCGATAGATTCAGTTTTATAATCAAGATAAGGAACCCCTTGATTTCTTCCCGTATTATACATTCTATCTATTAAATTTGGATTTACTTCCGCAACTATAGCGATTTTACTACACATTTTAATTGATAGGGGTTGTGCTCCACTCATTAAACCTAAACCAGCGCTAACAATTAGCTTTTTCTCAAATTTTGATAATTTCTGAAAGGCATCTTTCTTTTCTGCAGTTTTAATCGCAGCCGCAATTGTTTCATAAGTTCCTTGAATAATACCTTGTAATCCTATGAATATAAACGAACCAGCTGTCATTTGTCCATAGACAGATAATCCTGAAGCCACAAATTCTTCAAAATTAGGGGCCCAATGGGGAACAATAACGCTATTTGTTATAACACATCTGGGAGACCAGCGTGTTGTTTGCATCTTTCCATAAGGAACACCAGATTGCAAAAATAATGTTTCGTTTGGTTCTAAATTTTTTAAGAGATCAATGGTCTCATAAAAGGATTTCCAGTCTCTAGCAACTTTACCAGAACCACCATAGATGTATAATGATTCCCAATCTCTACCATTATGCAGATTAGATATCATTGCTCTGATAATAGCTTCAGTCTCCCATCCTGCCTTTGTACTAGTTTTTAAAGCCTCTTCTCCTTTTGGAAGGGGGGGAATTTCGTCAGGTTTGAAGTCTAGCTTTAAGCGTTCTTCCTCAGATAATCGATTTTTTCCTGAAATGATTTCTTCCATCTTATTTCTATAATTCATAGATTCACCTTATCTTCTCTCTAATTTAAAAGAAATATAGCTATCAAAAATTTTTCTCTTTGAAGTTTAAATAACTGTTCTTCGATGAAAAGAAATAGAAGTGCCTTTGGAAGCTTTTAAAAGATAAAAGTCTAAGGTAAACTTACTACTTGAAACATTCTACTTAAGGAATATCTGTGATTATCATGAGTTCTGAAATTAAAATCATTTTAGACAATATATTAGCTGAAGGAAGGCATATTCTTACTTATGCAGAATCAAGGACAATAATGAAACTTGCTGGTTTACCATTAAACAAAATGAGTTTTGCAAAAAATCTAGATGAATGTGTTACAAAAGCTAATGAAATAGGCTATCCTGTGGTTTTGAAGATAATATCAAAAGATGTAATTCATAAATCTGATTCGGGAGGAGTTAAACTTGGGATTTCTTCAGATGGTGAATTAAGAACAGTGTATAATGAGATGCTGACTAGTGTTAAGAATCATTATCCATCAGCTGAAATTGAAGGTTTTAGTATTGAAGAAATGGTTGAAGGAGTGGAACTTCTTATTGGAACTAATACAGATGATCAGTTTGGTAAAATGATTGCTCTGGGAATAGGCGGAATTTTTGTTGAAATCTATAAAGATGTAACATTCCGGTTAATTCCTATATCTGAAAAGGATGTAAGAGACATGATAGAGGAAATTCAAGGTAAAAAAGTGTTAGACGGTTACCGCGGTTTACCTAAAGTTGACTTGTTGGAACTGTGTAATTTTGTGATAAATATTTCAAAGATTATTGAAGAAAATAAGGTAATAAAAGAAATGGACTTGAATCCTGTTGTAGCAACTAAGGAAGGATTGAAGGCAATCGATGCTCGGATAATTCTAGGATGAATTCTTACCTCCAAATGATAAATCAAATACTTTTTAATATCTTGAAAAAAGGAAACATGGTGATATTATGTCCAAAGTTAAAGCAAGTCACATTCTCGTTAAAAAAAGATCGGAAGCTATTCGAATACTAGATGAAATAAAAGCTGGAACTGATTTTGCAGAACTAGCAAAAAAGCATTCAATTTGCTCTTCAGGAAAGAAAGGGGGAAGTTTAGGATTCTTCACTAGAGGACAGATGGTAAAGGAATTCGAAAAAACAGCGTTTTCATTAGCAAAAGGAGAACTCTCAGGTCTAGTAAAAACAGAATTTGGTTATCATATAATTAAACGAACTGGTTAATCTCTTTTTTTCTTTTTGCAAGAGAGAAATATTTATATTTGGCTGAGTGTGTGTAAATATAGCACACACGAAGGTGAATTAAAATGTCAGTAGATGTAGACGATAATATCAAAAGGCAAGTTAGAGAGATTTTCCAACACATGGAAAACCAAGTTACTGCCAAGTTATTTGTAGATAAAGAGAAGTGTTTGACATGTGCTCAAACAAAAGAAATCATGGAGTTGTTAGCGGAACTCGCTCCTGAAAACATGATTAAGGTTGAACTTTTTAATAAGGAAGAAAATCCTCCTGAAATTCAAAAATATAAAATTGAACGCTTTCCAACCATTATATTACATGGAAAAGAAGAGCGTAATGTTGTGTTTACTGGAATTCCAAGTGGTTATGAGTTTGGTTCATTGGTGGAAGATATATTAGATATCTCAGCAGGAAAGATTACTCTAAAAAAAGAGAACATAGAGAAAATTCAAAAGATTGACAAACCAATGAAGATTCAAGTCTTTGTAACACCTACTTGTCCTTATTGCCCAGCTGCTGTTAGATTAGCTCATAAAGCAGCAATGGTAAATCCAAATATTTATGGTGAGATGGTTGAAGCTACTGAATTTCCATTGCTCTCACAAAAATATTTTGTAATGGGCGTTCCAAAAACTGTGATTAATCAAGGCGATGTTCAGTTTGAAGGATCTTTTCCTGAGGATAATTTTGTAGAAAAATTGATGGAAGCTTATGAAAAATCTTAATTTATCCTTCCTTTTATTCTTTTTTATGAAAATTAATCATCTTGAATAATTTCACTTGGATCTTGTAATTCTTCTTCATCTGATTCTGGTTTTGGTTTCTTTGGCTTTGGTTTCTTTGGCTTTGGTTTCTCTGCTTCTTGAACAATTTCTGGTTCTTCAGCTTCCTCGACTTCGTCAGGTAGCTTAATTTCTTCTGGGTCTTCAACCTCTTCTATACCCTCTTCATCTTCTTTTTCGAATCGTTTTTTATCCTTACGGAGCTTTTTGAGATTTTGTTCAACAATGTCAATGACTGTCTTTTTCTGCATTTCCACTTCATTAAATTTCATTTTCACTTCTTCTTCTGTAAGAATCTTCTTAGTTGTTTTATCATCAGCTATGTCTATTGTTTTTACATAATCTTTAACCATATTCAATCTCATACTTAATGCTTTGAAAGATTCGTAATCATCAACTTCGGTTATTTGATTTGGTACACCTTGCAGTTCTAGAAGATATTGTTGTAGTTGAAAAGCATAATTTTCAAGTTTATCTATCATTTGGACTACTTTTTTGTTAAGTTCCTTTTCTTCCATATCTGCTTTTGTAACTCTGGTCTTCCTATCTTCTTTATCAGTGAAGAGAAGAACGTGTACTTTTCCGTAAATATACAAGAAGAAAGGTAAAGCAAACATCATCACAAAAATTGGAATAAAATTGATTAGGTAAATTGTTACTAGGCTTGGTAAACCTTGATATTGAGCAAAAAGCGGGAGTAGAGCTTGTTCAAAAGCTGGAATTGTTTCATTGAGAATTATTGTGATAGCTCCATAAAACAGAACAACAGGTATCGAAATACCTAATGATTTCAATAAAGGAACAATCATGTTGAAAGTAGTATCTATCGAAACATCATCTTTATACTGGTACAAACATTCTGTAACTGCTATTAATGCCACAAGAAAGGCTAAAGGAATCTCAAAGATTGCCAGAATTAAAACATTCATTCCAAAAACTGGTATAAGAAGAACACTAAATATTGTTCCAACAATAAGTGCGAAAATACTTTGGTTAAGATTTCGAGACATTCTTACATGTGGCATAATTATTACTAGTTTAGATTCTAAAA
The DNA here is from genome assembly GCA_030608385.1 of Candidatus Heimdallarchaeota archaeon. GTDB lineage: Archaea > Asgardarchaeota > Heimdallarchaeia > Heimdallarchaeales > Heimdallarchaeaceae > UBA460. The sequence goes on along the minus strand of JAUWEG010000002.1, from coordinate 875 downwards.
AAAGGTTTTCCATGAAGGAAATCACAAAAATATCTTCTCACAACCCATTGTTTTTCCAGAATCTTTTTGAACAAGAAGTTAAATCCTTTATTTGATAAAATGAAATCTAAGTCATTAGTATTGGGTTTAACTATTTTGTTTCTTACAGTAAGTTTAATTCTTCCACATCAAAATATATTGTCAAAACAGGAAAAACCAGAGGACTATTACCCTAGTTTTGATTATTTTGCCAATTCACCAGATGAATTCTTTAACGAAACACAGAACCCAAGATACGCTCTAGTAGCTAGATTCTTTGGAATGATACAATATCCAAACAAAGCTAACCCTTCTATAATTGTTTTTAATGAAAAACTGAATATAATTACAACTGGCTCTTCTAGCGCATCAGATTGGAATTTCACTTTGCATAAAACAAATTCATCTCAAATTCTTAATATAATTTCATCCGATTATGTTGATGAAAAGTGGTATTTTGAGGTCTTACCAACTCAAATGGAAGAAGGACTATATGATTTACAATTAAATTGTAGCGAAGGATCTGATTATCAGACTCATTCAGTAAAAATAATTGAGGAAAAAACATATCCATTTACATTTGTACACATATCTGATGCTCATTTCCCCTCATATACATATAGTAATGATACTGCCTTTAATTCTTCAGATATCAATCTAGAAGAATTAGCCAAAATTAAAGAGTTAGATCCAGATTTTGTAATTTTTACTGGTGATTTAATACAAGGTCCAACTTTGTATTTTCTTAATCCTGTGACTGGTAAGCATATGAGAGGAGAGATTCAGCTTCGTCTTGGACTTTGGGCTTTAGACACTCTTGATTTACCTGTGTATTGTATACATGGAAATCATGAATT
>JAUWEG010000201.1 GCA_030608385.1 Candidatus Heimdallarchaeota archaeon | reverse complement strand
GCTCTCGTAGGTTTATCGAGTAAACTTATGAAAAACATACAAATTCCTACACTCTCTGCAAGAGCTTTATGGTAATCTTTAACATTATTTATCTGATAATAGACGACTTGTTGTGTTGAGGAATTATAAGCTCCAATGGTTGTGATAACATCTCCTCTAACTATTCCAACCATATCGGCAGGGTAATTATCATATACATTAGTGATTAGTGCTCCGCTAGGATCACTGTAACCTATAGATACTATTAGTGGTGACAAAAGGTATAATGCTAAAAAAAAGACTGAAAAAACTGCATTAATAGCAGATCCATTAAGAAAGACTCTAATCTTGCTTTTCAGACTAGCTTTCTCAACCTGTTCTCTTACTAGCTCAACAAACCCTCCGAAGAATACAAGTACAATAAAAATTCCTGAAGATTTAACCTTAATTCCTTCTCTATGTGCCATTACTGCATGAGCTATTTCATGAGGAATAAGAACTATTAATATTGGTAAAATGAACAATAAAGCCATTTTGAAATCTATAGTTACGCCAGGAATTAAAAGTTGGAAACCTAAACCAGCAGGTGAATTGAATAAAATTAAGAATGGGTTCACTATAAAGAATCCAAGCAATCCTAGAGTGATAATTCCTGTTAATATTTTACCAATATCATAAAGGATTTTCCAAAATCTTTTTCCTTTCTCTCCCATCTTTTCCAATATTTTATTGAAAAACTCTGTTCTGAATATTATTCCAAAAGGTAATATATGTATGCCATATTTCTGCAAATTCAAGACTTTAGCTAAATAGGACAACAGCAAAAAACCTATTATAACAAATAGAACGATTTGGAAAGTTGTAAGCATAATTGACCCTTTCGCTATGGTTGATAGTTTAGTTATAAAAAACTGTTCTTTCATAATTAATTATTAAACTTCTACCAAAACTGATACTTTTTATTATGACATTTTTACTTTTTCAAGATGAGAAAAATCTCCAAATGGCATGAAAATAAGATTGTAGGGAAACCAAGCAAAGGATGCCAACTTTGTTCCTTAGGCGCAAAATTAGTCTTATATATCACAGGAGAATGTCATTCAAATTGCTTTTACTGTCCTATAATGAAAGAAAGAAGACGGGATATAACTTTCGCAAATGAACAACAGATTACTTCAGTTAATCAAGCAATAGCAGAAGCAGAGATTATGTCAGCTTTAGGAGCTGGAATCACAGGGGGCGATCCTGCGGTTACTCTTGAAAGGGTTAATGAATACATAAGTGGATTCAAAAAGCATTTTGGAGAAGATTTTCATTGTCATCTTTATACTTCCCATTCTCTTAGTTCCAATCAAATGAAGATTCTTTTAAGTTCAGGATTGGATGAAATAAGATTTCACCCACCACGTTTGATTCTTTCCGAGAAGATAAAAGAATCATTAAAAATCGCTAAATCTTTTGATTGGGGTGTGGGGATTGAAATTCCTGTAATTCCTGATCAGAGGCAAAAAATTATTGAAATAATAAATTTCGCAATTGATATTAATCTAGATTTTGTTAACCTAAATGAGTTAGAGATAACAGATGCTAATGTTGAAATTCTTGCTAAAATGAATTATATCGCAAAAGATAGTGTAAGCGCTGCAGTAAAAGGCAGTAAAGAGTTAGCAATGGATCTTTTGCAGAAATTCAAAAAATCCCCAATTTCTATTCATTATTGTTCTTCAAGATATAAGGATAAAACACAGCTTAAAAACAGATTAGTACGAAGAGCTAAAAACTATTCTAAACATTTTGATGATATTACAGAAGATGGGCTGATAGTTCGAGCTAAAATCGTAGTTGATAATATCAATTCTATCAATTTGATCATAAAATCACTTAATTCAGAATATGGTTTCAGAGAAGAAGATTATGATATAGACGAAAAAACCAATACAATATTTCTGAACTGGTTAGATGCAAAACGGATTGGTAGAGAGCTAAAGACAAAATTTGCTGAAGTCATTTCGAGTATTGAAATTATTCACCAATATCCCTATCCAGAAGGTATTATTACTTACTTAGAGCCATTGTGATAAATCAATCTCGTAATTGGTATCTGAGAAGAGCTGCTAGTCCACCTAATTTAGAAAGTTGTTCTCCGGATTCATGATTAATTGACATAATAACAGTTTTTCCCCTCATCTTTGAATTAGTATCAACCATTTCATCAATAATTCTTCTTTTTTCAAGATCCTCTATACTGATTTGATCATCACTAATAAGTAAAGTTTCAATTGCCCCCATATCTAAAGCTCTCTTCACATTATCTAGTCCATAAGTAACGGTTCCTGTTTCCTGACCTAATCTTTTCAGTACTTCGTCAATTAATCTGGTTTCATAAGCAACACTTTGTTCGTTAGCTATTTTTTCCGGGAGTTTTGTGGAAAGTACTTCCTTTAACCCAACTCTGCCGCCTGTACTTACATGGACTCGAGTAATTTTCTCGAACAGAATTTGATCTCTAGTTTTAATAAATTCATAGAAGTTTTCAGGAGTAAATCCTGGACCTGCTAGAATTATGACTTGTGATTCGTGTTGTTTGACTGTATCTTGTATTAATTGAAGAACATCGGCAAAGAACTGACCCATTTCACTAGAATGTTGTTTAACATCACTAAATTTCCTTGAGACTGGTGAACTAAATTCAGAAATAATTTTAGTTGAAAATTGTGTAACAAGAGCAATACAGACGCTATTATCTTCGATTGTTACAATTATAAGTTTAGCTAACATTGATGCTTTTTCAATATCCTCTATAACTTTTTTCTCCATATGGGTCCAATTTGTCTTTACAATACGAACTTTTTCCATCAAAGATAATGAAATAGTATGATAACTTCCTAGAGATATTAAGTCATCAGGACCATCAATTACTGTCCCCTTGAATCTTAAATTATCTCCAAAACCATGAAAAGCAAGTTCTTCTACTTCTACTTCAAGTGTCATTTTGACTCTTTCACCAGTATCAGCTCTTACTCCATCATCCTTTCTTCTCAATCTTCTAGATGTGGAAGCTCTAACCTTATCGCCTCGCTTTAAGATTCTATAGATACCATATAAGTCATCAATGTTTTCAGGGATAAGTTCAATTATTCCATGCTTGTAGTCTTTTTTTAGTATCTTCATTTCATCATCAACTTCAAATTGATTCTAGACCCACCATTTCTTGTTTTCTTTATTTTTGAACTTTATGTTTTTCTTCACCTATAAGAGAGTAGAAATCTGTTCCTTTTGATATAAGATTTTCAACTGTTATTCGATAGCTACCACCCTTGCTTTGAGTTAGAGATTCTGGTACAGATAGAAAGATAAAATCCATTCGCTTACCAACGAATTTGACAGCAACATATGGTTCAGCTCCTAGTCTGTCTGCAAACTCTACTAAACCTTGTATCTGTTCCTCTTGGATATAAAAAACCTCTTGACGACTTGTTTTGATTTCAATAGCCAATAACATTCCCTTTTCAGCAGAACCTGCGAAAACGTCAGGCCTAGGCATTTTACTTGTTCC
>JAUWEG010000216.1 GCA_030608385.1 Candidatus Heimdallarchaeota archaeon | reverse complement strand
AATTGCCTTCATTTTTTTATTATTTTAAATTTTGAAAACTGTAATTTAACTGCAATTTTTGTAATCTACTTTAAATATTAATACTTTAAAAGGTATGATTAGTGCACAATATGCTCATTGAGGATTTGACTTCTAGAATTGAATTAGCGGAGTCTAAAGAGAATCTTAGAGAGATCCTAGGAGATATATGTCTTCTATCATCAAATGAAAGATCTAACAAGGAAATAATATTGTTATTAGACAAAGCAATAGAAAAAAGTGAATTATTTAATGATGAAGTATCACTAGTAAATCTAATTGGTTATAAAATCCCTATGATATACAGTGACCGTGATAATGTTTCAGAAGTACGAAAATTAATTTCAAGAATGAAATCAATTTCTGAAAAAAATAATTATAATGATATATTATCTTGGGCGTATTCCTATAGTTGGTATATCGAAAAGTTTGAGGGAAATAGGAAAAAAAGTGTTGAAGCTTTGGAACATTCTCTAGAATTGCTAGATGGGCTTTCACATTATGATGAATATATTTACCATTTTGTTCGATATTCTTATGCAGTTGAACAATGGCTGGAAACAAGAGATTTCAAAAGTTCAACCATATTAGAAGATTGTGCAAATTTCTTCTACTTAAATGGTTATTTTCATAGTTTTGCGAAAACTTTAAGCATTTTAATATTGATTTATCAACAGACACAAAACAAAGAGAAATCAATGGAACTAACTAAGAAGTTTCTAAATAATTATGATCTTCTCCTTAATATTTCTGAAGAAATACAATCTATTGTTCATTATTTCATTGGTGTAAGTCATGCATTATCTCTTAATCTTTGTGAAACTGAGAAACACTTGCTAGAAACAGAAAGAATTTTGAAACCTATTTATAAAAATAGCATCTATTCAAGATACTATTTAACAGCTCTTTCTCATCTTACTACAACCTATGCTTTACAAGGAAAACTGATATTGGCTTCGAATCAAATGAGACGGGTTGAAGATTTATTAGAAGAGGAAATAGCGTTAAAGAATCTTGACTCCTTTGGTAAAAGTCAGGTAATCCATGATTTCAATCTAACCAAATTTTATCTTATATCAAGATTAAGTAACTTTAGTGTAGAAAAGCTTCAAGATTTAATTCAGACAATTTATAGTAATGTAGATACTTACCATAGTAATGCCATTATGTTAAGTGAGTTTATACTAAATGCTAAATTGACTAAAATTGAATTGCAAAATATGAGGCAGTTGAATAATCCGAGCACTAGAAGAGTAGAACACATTCTAGACTTCCTATTGTTTCAAGGAAGTGATGATGATAAACAAACTCTACAGAAAATAGATACACTCAAAAGAAGACCTGTAGAGAAGAGAATGACTTATGTTGAAAAAGCATTTGCTGATTTACTAGCAGCACAAGAATATTACAAAATCAACCGGTTTTTAGAAATACAATATCTACTAAAGAACTACCAGAACCATCTTCATTCTATCGAGGTTCTTGAACTCCGAGTTTTCATGGAGGCTTTTATCCAGGTTGGTGCATTCAAAATTGGTGATCCTCTAGGACCTGCTCTACAGTACATGGCTATTAAGAAATGCAGAAATTATGGTTTCAGTAGATTAGAAAATAGATTATTAAATTATCTAGATATGCAAAGCAAAGATATTCAGTCACTAGTAATATAAAACTAGGTTGGATCATTTTCTATATGACCCTCCTTTCTGATTTCTTTTCTTTATTTCATATAACTATTAAATTCTATTGGGTAAGATTTCTCTTTGGATTCTTCTTCTTACCACACATTCTTATTATTTTGTGGTAAGATTTTTTCTTCCACTTTTTTTTGCTTAGAAAAAAACCTCTCCTTCCTTTATTTCTCCTTGTTAAATTCTTGTAAATCCTTCTACTGTCTCTTTATCCAGCCTTTCAACCAATTTGATTATGAGCTTAATTGCATTGGTTACGTCGTTTAGATCTAATATCCCATTATGTGCATGAATATGTCTTGTTGGTATTCCTATTACTATACTTGGGCACCCCATATCTGTTAAATGGATCACTCCTGCATCTGTTCCTCCTCCTGGTACTAGAGATAGTTGGTGTGGAATTTCTAGTTCTTCAGCTGTCTTGATAACGAAATCTCTGAATCGTGGGTTAGGTATCATTGATCCATCGTAAGTTAAAATACTAGGTCCTTTACCCATCTTAGCTGGTGCTTTTGTATCATCAATCCCTGGAACATCTCCTGCTATATCCACTTCTAGAGCTATACCTATGTCAGGTTTGATCATTTGAGCAGCTGTGCGTGCTCCCCTTAAACCAACTTCTTCCTGGACAGTAGCAGCTCCATAAACAATATTAGGATGAGCAATATTTTCCCCTTTGAGTTTACGGACAACTTCAGCAATGATTAGTGCCCCAATACGGTCATCGAATGCTTTACCAACAACAAGGGTAACAGAACTCTTCTCTTCAGTATCTTTGTCTTCTTTCTTGATACGAGGTCGCTCCCAGATTTCGAATTTGGCATCAGGCATAATAGGATCACCAATACGAATACCTAGTTCTTTTGCTTCGTCGATAGAAGTACAACCAATATCTATGAACATTTTATCCTTTGTAACAACCTTTTTGCGTTCTTCAGGTTCAATAACATGAGG